>CAMWVA010000042.1 GCA_947177575.1 uncultured Porphyromonadaceae bacterium
AGACTTACGGCTTTTACAGTTCGGGGGCTGAATAAAGATGATTGATAAAGATGCGGAAAAGAGAATCGGTTAGGGTATAACCGTCGATGTCTTTTGTAATTATTCCTCCCTTTATCAGATTACGCAAGGCGCTCTGCACCGAACTTGCAGATGCCAGAGAGTGACGTTTTATGAAATTACCACTGGTGGGAGACGTAACTCTCTTCTCTTTAGCAACTGCTATCAGCAAGCTTTTCTGACTAATACTGATTTTGGAAAGCATTTCCCGGTAAATTACTTCATTGGCTGCCAGCATAGACCTTACCGAACGCATTACAACTTCTTCGTCACAAATCTTTCCTTCGGGTGTGTCTGCAAACGCTCCGTTCATAGTTCTTTGAAGATAGAATGTATTACCCTCAAAAAGTTCGTATGCCCGACGTATCCCGGCTTCTTCAAGCTGTCGTCCTCTCTGTTCAAACAGTCCGGTGGCAAAAGCAATATAAACCTCTTCGCTGATAGCTCCGAGATGCATCAGCTCACTGCTGTTATAGAATGGTCTTTTTGAGCTGACGAACATCTCCTGTAGAATTGAGAATTCACTTCCGGCAAAGATGAAAGTCGCATTCGACAGTCTCTGCATATAGCTTCGCAATATGGCTTCTGTATTTTTTTCAGGATATTTAGTAATCTGTTGAAACTCGTCTATAATCAACATCACAGGCCGATCATTCTGCTCGAGATAAGTGAATATCTCATCAAGGGTATATTCCGGGTGTTGAATATCACCTAATTGTATGTTGAATGTGGGAGTGCCACTCAAAGGGTCAAAGCCAAATGTTCCCTTTAGTGATTTCAATGCTGCTAAGAAACCTTTCAGGCTTTTTCTGCTTCTTTCCGCAAGGGTACTGAAAACTGTTCTCCCGAGTAAATAAGTAAACTCACTGAGTGTGTTTGACTGTAATATGTCCAGAAAAAAGGTCTGATATTTTTCCTGAATTATCGGTGAGTTACGAACGGTAACGTTTATCAATGAGGTTTTACCCATACGTCGTGGTGAGAGAAGCACCACATTACGGCCATTGATGACGGCACTCGCAAGACGTTTTTCTTCTTCCTCACGGTCACAGAAATAAGGTCGCTCGATTCGATGCCCCAGTATGAAAGGATTTCTCGGATGTTCCATAATAATGCTTAACTGAGTGGTTTCTATTACAAAGATAATTATTCAAATTGAATTATCCAAATCGAATAATTAAAATTAAATAATTTAGCTTTGCTCTCAAGCCTGTTTTGCCTTTATACGGCTTCGCAGGGTACGTATGGCATTGGGACCAACACCGAATATCTGCTGTATTTCAGCGTCACTCTTGCCGATATGAATCAGAATCATAAAGAGCTTGTTCTTTGAAGTCAGACCTGAATACAGAGTATCGAGTGAAGCCATATATGCCCTGTCCACGAGTTCATAATATTCCACGCAGTCGTCAATGTCGCGTTTGTGCCAGCTTCCGATAGTGCTGCCGGCAGAAATTTCGTCAAACCGCCGCCTGCCGTTAGCGTAGGCGGACGTTTGCTTCTCTTTCAGGCTCTGTAAACGGGCATTAAGCTTTCCTACTTCCTCGGTCTGCTCACGCAGACGGCGTATTTCGTCAGCCTGCATACTGTTTGCTTCAGCGGCACGATCAATGTCAGCCTGCAACCCTTCGATACGCTCCTGAAGTGCCTGTGCCATTATATGTTCTTTAGCGAGGGCCTTCTCCATCTTGGAACGGCGGTAGAAGTAATAAAGCCATGTCAGCAGGGCAAGAAGCACAAGAATCACGATACCGAAAATAAGAGACCGTATATGCTGACGGTCACGTTGCTGCTGCCATTTATGGTCAAATCGTAGCTGTTCTCCGGCCACATCATGCTCCATACGCTCATGTTCCATCTTTTCCTTGAGCATTATAATAGTATCGGCAGCCAGACAGGCTCCTTTATAATCGCCAATTTCGCAACGTGTATTGTACATATCAGTGAGTATATGCAGACGCAGAGGGTCGCTATTCGTAAGTATAGCTTTACCCCAAAGAGAGTCGGCTACGGCCATACGGCCCTCACGTGCATGTATGGCGGCAAGGTTCGCCATTGCTGCATTAATGGGTTCACAGGCAATCGCCTTCTCATAATAAAGACGGCTTATGTTGATGTCAGAATCCTGAAATATATAGCCTATATTATTGTACATCCGGGCCTGTTGCCGCAGTGGAAGAGCAGGAGCATAATCAAGTAGTCGCATAATTGTGTCAATTGCCTCACGTCTACGGTTCATTTCGAGCAAAGCAGCCGCCTGTACGGTGATAGCACTATAGAGTTTCAGAGTATCTTTCAGACAAGTCGCAATGTGACGTGTGCGGTCTGCATATCGCTGCGCTGTTCTGGCATCGCCGTAATAGTAATTCACATAGAAGAGATAGTGAGAAATCCCGAAACTCAGAGGTGATACTTCCGCAGAGTCAAGAAGACTTTCTGCCATTTTCAGTTCGGCAGTGGCTCGTTTAGGATTGGCATTCTCATAAGCCATCTTTCCACGGCAAAATGCTGCGAGGGCAGCGTTGCGTCCGTCAGATGAGTCAAGGGAATCGGAAGCGGCTACGGCAGCTTCGGTATCGAGGTTCAATATGCGCTGTTCGAGTGTAGGATTATATGAGGATTCGGAGCGCTGACAGAGGGTCAGCACAAGACAAATAAACGCTGCGACAAGCAGCGGCAGCAGACGGCTCAGACTATGTAGGATTGGACCTATATGGAGCTCAAGGCGGAAGGACATGAAAAAAAGATGTTACAAATTTGATGTTTCATGATGGTTGTTACACCACGCATTAGGTTTATTTGCAATATATTAAGGTTATTTATAGATGTAACGTGCATAAATGTCGGATATTGCCGTATTATAAATAGTTTCCTATATTTGCTATCACAAAATCAGATAATCACTCATATAACCAACCCAGCTATCTATGAGACGAAATCTTTACTTTATTTCAGCAACTGTCGCTTTGGCGGGAATATCCGCCACATTGGCAGCTATGCAATCAATGCCTCAGAAAG
This sequence comes from uncultured Porphyromonadaceae bacterium, assembly GCA_947177575.1. Classification (GTDB taxonomy): domain Bacteria; phylum Bacteroidota; class Bacteroidia; order Bacteroidales; family Muribaculaceae; genus Lepagella. The sequence continues at coordinate 3,076 of CAMWVA010000042.1, forward strand.
CGACGCAGCCGGTGCGCGACTATTCGATGATGACACCGGCACACGCAGGCCAGTCTGTGGAAAAATTGGTATTCAACAACGGCTCGGCCACGCTTGACCGCAATGGTCGCTCAAACGATGTGGCGAAAGCTCCTGCAGCTTCCAATCTGGTATTCGGAGGTGCGCTTCACTTCTCAACCGGTTGGGAAGATGGAAGTCATTATGGTCTGTACACCTTTACTTCCGATCCCGACGGTGCTGACAAGGTAGAACTTATGTCGGAATACTGGTTTTTCCAAACCGGTAATGCCACTGTAATAGACAATGCGCTCCATGCAGTAGACTACAATCAATATGACGATATTCTATACGTCAATTACAACAAAGTAGACCTTGCTACAGGCGAATATCTGGGTTGGGGTTCTTACGAAGACCTGTCGATGCTGCCATTCGACTCCGACTTCGACCCGCTTACCGGAGGTGCTGTAGGATGCTTCCAGAAAGCAGGCAGTACCGATGTCGAACTTGCTATAGTAGACTATGATACCAATTACCGTCGTGTGATATGTGACCTTCCTGATATATTATATACAGTGGCGGTAGACAGCAAGGGCGACATATATGGTATTGATGCTAACGGTGTATTGCGTCTTTATCCTCGCTCAGGCGGTGAACCTACAGAGATAATGAACACAGGTCTCTATCCTGTGTATATGCAGTCTGCTACGTTCGATAAAGACACTGATCTCATGTATTGGGCGTTCACCGATGGAGACAATAGTGCTTTATACGAGATAGACCCTGCAAATGCTACTATCTCAAAAATCTATGATTTCAACAATCGCGAAGAATTCACTTGTCTCTATGTGAAGAAACCGGTGAATATGAAGGCTCCTGCTACTCCTGCATCATTGACAATGAATCTTGACCCACAGGGTAGCGGTACTGCCGAGTTTACTCTTCCTGCTACTGACCGTGAAGGCACTGCTCTTAGCGGCACTGTAAACTATAAGATTTATGCCAACGGCAACTTGCTGGCAGAAGGTTCGGGTGCAGCCGGTGAGGAAATAAGCTGTCCGGTAACTGCTCCGTTAGGCGATACTCATTTCCGTCTGGTATGTAGTAACGGTGACGGTGAATCGTATTCTGCAAAAGTACTTCAGTGGGTAGGCGACGGTGTACCTGAGGCAGTTACAATGCTCAATTGCGAAGTCGATGGCAATAACATGACTATAAGCTGGGAAGTACCTGCAGGAGGCGTAAAGGGCGGTTATATCGATCCCGAAGCACTGACCTACACTGTGACACGCTATCCTGATGAAAAAGTAGTGGCAGAAAACATCTCAGCCAAAACGTTCTCGGAGACACTGAATCCTGAGCAACCGATGGTGGTATGGTACGGTGTGACAGCTACTTATAAGAGTAATACCGGTGAAGAGAACTTCACTCAGAAAGTCCCTGTCGGCGACGCTTATAATATGCCATATTTTGAGGACTTCGAGAATCCTGACAACTTTGCTCTCTTCACTGTGATTGACAGTAATGACGACGGACGTGTATGGATGATAGCTTTGCACCAAGGCTTCAATCCCACAGGTTTCGCATTCTGCAATACCAATAAGTTCGGTCTCAGCGGAATTGAATATAGCGATGACTGGTTACTCACTCCGAAGCTTAATCTGAGTGCCGACGACGTATACGTATTCAACTTCAAATCCTGGATCATGGGTTCTTCTGAAGAGATTATGGAAGTGGCTCTCGGATATGGAGAAGATCCGACCGATGCTTCTGCTTATTCTATCATAATCGAGCCTGCACGTATTCAGGGACACTTCGAAGACCCCGATCGTTTTAGCTATATCTGGATACCGGAGGCTGACGGCCAGTACAGAATAGCTTTCCATGGTCTTTCCGGTATGAACGGTACAAATTTCAATATCGATGAACTTGACGTTCATAGCATCGGTAAGGCAGCCGCTCCTGCAGCAGGTGAACTTAAAGCTACAGGCGGTGCTAAGGGTACAAAGGAGGTCGACGTGACATTCACCGCTCCTACCATGAATGCACGTGGAGATGCATCTCTTAATGAAATTACAAAAGCACAGCTCTTCCACGGAGATAAACTCGTGAAAGAATGGAGCGATATCAAGCCGGGCGAAACTCTCAGTTACGTGGATACCGACGTAGAATTCGGAGCTACCGATTATAGCATGGTATGCCATTCATCAGAAGGTCAGGGTGTGCCTGCTATGGCAAATGCCTTTGTAGGTCGTGATATTCCTGCAAAGCCTGTCGGCTTCAAAGCTATTGATAAGGGTGACTGTGTAGAACTTGTATGGGAGAATCCCGGTGCTGTAGGCAGCAACGGCGGATATGCGGACGATACAGCTTTCACATACGAGGTATATAATGTCGCAGCCGGCGCAGCTACTCCTATTTCCAGCGGTCTTGAGGAAACATCATACATCATTGAAGATACAGGTACAGGAAACCAGAACCGTGCAATGTTCGGTGTATCTGCAATCGATGGCGACAATCTCGGCGATATAGCTGTATCAAACGTCGTTATTCTCGGTGCGGGTCATAAGCTACCATACGTAGAGACATTCAATATGGCTAAGTACGATAACGAAGGCTGGCTTGAGACAGGTGGTACAGAGTATATACCTGGCGAAGGTTTCTACGAACATATATTCTATGCTGATGCCGAAGTAAGCTCTGACGAGGGTTCAGCATCAATCTTCTGGCAGCCTCAGATCGGTTTCCGCAGCACCGCTATGAGCACCGGTAAGATTCTTCCCGGAGAAGGTGCGTCAAACCTCTACTTCATTCTTGACCGTCGCGCAACTGCCGATTGTGATGTTAAGATCGACCTTTACGTAAATGTAGACGGTTGGCAGAGAGAGTTCGTAAAGACTATCGATCTCGCAGAAGCTACCGATAAAACCTCATGGCATACAGAAGTAATCGACATCGTAAAATATGGAAATGCAAACACACTGAGCTTTGACCTTGAGGCTCACGGTGACGCTCTGAACGAGACAGTTTGGCTTGACCGTATTCAGGTACGTAATCTTCTTGATAAGGACCTTATGGCATCACTTGAGGCTAAGAAGACCTATACTGCAGGAAAGGCCGGTCAGGTCGTGGTTAAGGTAGACAATAACTCTCTGAACGAGGCATCGGGCTATAAGGTAAATCTCTACGTCGACGGTAAACTTTTACATTCAGTCGACGGTAAGACTATTCCGGCTCTCAGCTATATGAATTATGAAATGGAAGTGACACCTGCCGTTAACGTAGGCACTTCACTTGATTTGCGTGCTGAGATCGTATATGACGGTGATATGGACGATACCAACAACGTAGCCGAAAAGATTTCGAATGTAGTAGAGTCATCTCTTGAAGCACCTACAGACCTTCGTGCCGGAGAATCAGCTGACGGTATAACCCTGAACTGGAATGCTCCTGAGTTAGTTGATAAGGAGGTAACAGAGGGCTTCGAGACTTATGATAACGGTGATCTCGTATTTGGCGACTGGAAGACCTACGACCTTGACAAAGGTCTTGCCTGCGGTATCAACAATCATCCGATACCTCACGAGCAGGAACCCTTCGCCTATATGGTGTTCAATCCTATAGAGAATAATCTCGATATTACAAAGGTTACAATGTACGAGCCGGTGGCTGATGACCAGTATCTGATGTGTATGAAGGGTTACTACTCTTCTTTGCCACACAACGACGACTGGCTGATTTCTCCTGAGCTTTCAGGCGACGCTCAGACTATCTACATGTTCCTGCGTAAGTATGGAGAGTCATATACCGAGACATTCGAGATATGGTATTCTCTCACTGATGATGATCTGGAGTCATTCATCCTTCTTGAGCAGGGAAGTGTAGATGAGCCTGAATGGGACGAATACTCATACAATCTCCCCGAGGGTACCAAATACTTTGCGTTCCGTTACACGTCATCTAACGGCTTCTTTATCTTCCTCGATGAAATATCCTATCATCCTCTTGTACCTGAACTGAAAGGTTATCGTATCTATCGCGACGGTGAACTTTTGACAACTCTGAGTGCTGATGATACCACTTACTTTATAGGTGGTGCCGATGCTTATAATTCCGACTACTTTGTGACTGCCGTCTACGAGCAAGGCGAATCTATGCCTTCCAACCATGCAAGTATATCCGGTGTAAATATTACTGGCTCTGACGGTCGCAGTGTATTAGGCGGTGAAGGCGAGATTCTTATCACAGGTCTTGACAATGACGATGTGAAGGTCTACGCTGTAGATGGCAAGTGCATAGCATCCTTCATCGCTGACGGTACCCGGAAGAGTGTGAAAGCTGACAAGGGCCAGTATGTGGTGAAAGTCGGCAGAAGCGCAGCGAAGGTTATTGTACGCTGATGAAATGATTTGTAAATTAATGATATAATTCAATTTTTAGTATCATAAAACATAGCAACGGCACCGACTGAAAATAATAGTCGGTGCCGTTGCTATGTTTTATGTGTTACAAAATGTCAGTCTTCGATTTCGACATCGAAATCATCACCGAAAGGATCGTCGCTGTCATCACGTGTGTTATCACCGAAGTCAGCATCATCAGGCATATCGTCAGTTGACTCGTCGTCTTCGCTATCACTGCGGACGGTAGTTTTTGCAGTAAACGAACCCGGGCGAGATGTACGGGCAGCCTCACGTTCGGCATCGAGCTTGCTGATAATTTGCTCTTTAAGTTCTTCAGCCAGTTCGGGATTATCAGCTATAACACGTTTCACAGCGTCACGTCCCTGACCGAGTTTATTGCCGTTATAGGAGAACCATGCACCTGACTTCTTAACGATGTCGTGCTCTACAGCAAGGTCAATGATTTCTCCGGCCTGTGAGATACCTTCACCGAACAGAATCTCGAACTCAGCTTTCATAAACGGAGGCGCAACCTTGTTCTTGACAACTTTCACCTTGGCTACACGACCTATTGAAACGTCGCCATCTTTAATAAAGGAAGAAGGACGTATCTCGATACGTACCGACGAATAGAACTTAAGAGCGTTACCGCCGGTAGTGGTCTCCGGATTACCGAACATCACACCTATCTTCTCACGTATCTGGTTGATGAATATACAGCACGTACGGGTACGCGAGATACTGCCGGTAAGCTTACGCATAGCCTGCGACATAAGACGGGCATGAAGGCCTACATTCTTATCACCCATTTCACCCTCTATCTCAGCCTTAGGAGTCAGTGCAGCCACCGAGTCAATCACGAGTACATCGATAGCACCTGAATTAATCAGCTGTTCAGCTATATCAAGCGCCTGCTCGCCGTTATCGGGCTGAGCTATATACAGGTTGTTGACATCTACACCAAGCTTCTCAGCATAGAAACGGTCGAAAGCATGCTCGGCATCTATAATAGCACATATACCGCCCTTTTTCTGAGCCTCGGCTATAACGTGTATAGCCAATGTGGTTTTACCCGACGACTCGGGACCGTATATCTCAGTGATACGGCCACGGGGCACACCACCTACACCCAAGGCGTAATCAAGTCCGATAGAGCCGGTCGAGATAGTCTCGATGTCCTGCACAGCATCGTCACCAAGACGCATCACTGTACCCGAACCGAAGTCTTTCTCCAGATGGGCCATGGTCATGCTCAGAGCCTTGCGCTTCTCTTCTATGTCGTTTATACGGCCGCCCGAAGGCTTGGCAGTGGTTTTCTTCTTTGCCATATCTATAATATTTTAGTTTTGATTATTATCTCTTAGAATGTCAGAACATCAGAATAATTCTCTCTGTTTTGACATTGCAAAGTTACAAAATAAACGCTCTGATTCCTAATTTTCAAGCGATTAATAAACTTAATAATTCTTAACACTCACCTTTTTTACTGCCATATTATTGCAGCCATTCCACACTATCTTCCTCAGTAGCTACATAAAACAGGGAGTGTCCGGAAATTAAGGACACTCCCTGTTTTTGAGTATAATCAAACAGATTTTTTATCCGCTGATTAATGTATTTCCGCTTTTATCAGATTGCGCTGAGGTTAAAGTTGGCAAACTCCATATCCTTCTGAGCACGGCTCTTCAGACTCGGGTCGAGTGAGATAGCCTTGCTGAGGTTGGCAGTTACCTGAGCCTGATTGTTAGTGCGGGCAGCTACGATAGCCATCAGGTAGTAAGTAGTAGCATTGGGGTTAGCTACAGCTGCTAAAGTATTCTGAGCTTTTGAGTAGTCCTTAGCGAGAATCTGACCGAGAGCGGCGTTGTTACTCTTGGTATTACCGAAAGCATTGTTGGCTTTGGTAACCTCACCCTGTGTCAGATAGTAAACGCCGAGAGCATCACTGGCTTCAGGAACACCGGCAGCGGCACCGATAAGCTCGTTAGCCTTACGGTAGTCACCGTTAAGCAGTGAGATAAGACCGAGGTTCATATCAACTTCCTTGCTGTTGGGAGCCAGACGTGAAGCCTTTTCGAAATCAGCTTTGGCAGCAGTGTAGTCACCAGCCTCGTATTCAGTCATACCAAGGTTATTGAAGGTACGGTAATCGTTAGGATAGAGCTCCGCAGCCTTCTTATAAACCTGCATCTTACGGGCATTATCATTAGTAAGAGTAGCTACGTAAAGAATTTCGTCAACAGTAAGCTTCGACGGATTGGTGTCGAAAAGCTGAATCAGTTCTTCGTTGCTCTTACCGATAGTGTTGATTGAAGCCATAATACGTGAGTAACGCAGCTGAGGCAGAATCTGGTCGGCCAATTCGCTGAACACTGATGCAAGATTACGGATTTCACGCTCACGCTCTTCGGGGTCTTTATACATAGAGAGCACACCGAGAATAAGGTCTTTATCCTGTATATTGCTCTTCTGTACTAATTTCTGGAAGCCTTCCCAGTCCTCGGGAGTGAATGAAGAAGTCAGTTCGCCAAACTCAGTGATTTTGTCCTTCTTCAGCTGATTTTCCATGTAGTTGGTAGTCACAGTCTCACGACGCTCGGCAAGTTCGGTGTTGAAAGCTAACGAACCGTCAGGCGAAGCATAAGAATGAATTGTGATACCGGCTATCTCTTTATTTGGAGCGGCGTTAGCTTCAATAAGTTCCTTATTAAGGTCGATATAATCACCGGCGGCTGTCTGAGCGGGACGTATCACAGCCTGATTGATAAGGAAATGAATATCGGCACTGTACTGGTCGTTAATAACACGCTGGAACTTATCAGCAGCTATGGCCGGAGTGATTGTAGCGGCGCTTGCGAGAGTAGAAGTGGCGATAACACCGTTGCCTACCTTAACACGCGGCAGACCATAGAGTTTACCGTTCTGGTCTACCTGGAAGTCGAGATAAAGATCAGACTGCTCCATCTCAGGCTTGTACTCCACATTGAATGGAATAGTAACGTTACCACCATTCTTAAAGCCTACCACCTGACCGTTGGCACGTACATTCTCACCCTGTATGGTGACGGGAGTACCTGCTGTCTCACCACCCTGATATACGAGTACCGGAGTAGTAACAACCTTGGCATTCTTCACCATGAATTTGGCAGGAAGATTACCGGTAACAGTAGCAGGTACATTCATACCTACTGTCTCAAGGGGAGTGGGATTGGTTGAAAAGTAATCGCTCTGAAACTGGCCCAGTTTCTTTGAGCAGCCCGTCATACCGACGGCAGCCACACCTAAGGCCAGAAAATACACTTTCTTGTTCATAACCTTACTTGATTGTTTTATAATAAAATAATGCTATTCTAACGTACGTTCTGTTTAATACGGCCAACCCATTTACTTCTCAGACGGGCGCCGCACACTGATACGGACGTGTAAAGTTAGTGATAAATTGAAACATGAGCGTTATTTTTTAGCAAAATTTCACCTTTTTACCCCTAATCCCTTCTTTCGCTAACTGTTTCTTCACACCACTATAACCTAACCCATTCATTCCTCTCTATCACATCGCTGTTTTTCTTTCAAAAGTTCTGTCTATCTCTATTCGACCTCTTTCTTCTCAACTCTCAATCTCAAATTCTCAATCACTTAAAAATCACCCTCCTAACCTCATCTTCAAAAAAAGTGTAAAAAAAAACACTAAAATATTTGGCAGTTACTCAAAAAAGCCGTAACTTTGCACTCGCAAAACGGAACCAACACCGTCATGCCATACAATCTGACTCCGTGGCTCAGTTGGTAGAGCAAATGACTCTTAATCATTGGGTCGTGGGTTCGAGCCCCACCGGGGTCACTGAAGGGTCTATCAGACCGATGAATTCCTCTGAAAATCGTTGATTTTCAGAGGTTTTTCTTTTTACCCCTGTCCCGTTTCGGCGCAAAATATTGAAGTAGCCGGTGTGCAAGAAGGGTGCAGAAAATTTTGTACTCGGAATTGCACCCTCTTAGAGTTATATTTCACTATTTTTCAATACGTTGCAATGAGCGTGTCTTGTAAAGGTTGCACCCTTTCAGCTCATAAAGAGGGTGCAGTTGTGAGATTGGAGAGAAGGTATATTAAAAGCCTCAATGCGGGATGAAGTGCTGTGGAGTATTCCCGTGCATACCCCACAACACGCCTGAAAGGGCACTCTTAGGCGGTCACTGAAATTTCAGGCAGTGCATTATCAACTGCATTGAGCATAACAGTGTCTCCTCCTTCGGTTATGGTTGTCACCTCATATCCCATTGAACGGATAGCAATTGGATATATTATGCTATCAGGCTGTGCCATAACACCGTTATTGTCAGCTACGCCCACTATGTGGCCGGAAGCCGACAGCATGGTTGCTCCCGTAACAGGAAGTCTGTCATCGCTGCCTATAACAATCATTGTTTTACCATAGGAGATTGCTGATTCCAACACCATTGTCAAAACAGTTATTATTAATCTCATCATATACTAGTCTGTAATATGATTACAAAATTACTAATATTTTGGATATTAAACTTTACAGTCTTTCCGCATGATGTATCCGGGGGTTATTAGCGTTGTAACAATACCGGCCATAAGAACGGGGATTGTGTATGTCGCGGGAGTATAAAGTAATCCGAAAGCAATTGCGAGACCACCGAAGCAGGCTGCTCTTAACCGGGGATAATCCAGCAAGAAAGCGCTTACTCCATTCCATAACGACAGAATGGCCAAAATGAAGGACCATAATTGAATACAGTGCAAAACGCGGCTGCCGCACAGATTACAATTGTTCCAATCATGATGTGTGACACAAGATCCACCTTTTGTAGAGAGATGTCGGTGACATAAGCTGAGGCTTACCTTTTACAAGACATATCAGGACGCCGACAACCGGTTGCATGAGCCACATATATTCCCACATTCGATTGCCGATGAACCATACTGAGAGAAATACAGCGAATGCCACGATGAAGATAATCCATCCCCATATCAACAATGCCCCGTATTCAGTTGAGATAACCTGCTTGCGGGCTATCTCAACCTCTTCCTGAGAACTTAAAACTTGATTTTCCATATTCATATTTTTTGATGCAAAGTTAGATGCAAAATATAAACAGACCCCAAATTTGCGACATAAGCCTGATTATTTGCGACAAAAGTAACCCAGCCCCGTTCCCCAATATTTGCTCATGCAGGGGCGGTGTATTCCCGATGAAATTTCGCAAGTTGAGGAGAGATTGTAGCGAATTACATGACAGACGAGACTCTACGAAATTTACCGGGAAGACACTGGAAGCGGGAAGCTTAGGCTTCTTCCCCTAAATTATGAAGCCGACATTGATAGGGGTATTGGGCACAGCAGAATAGGTAAGTTAGGTCATGCGCCTGGCTCGTCGGGGTCAAGTTGCGCTTTGTCGTGTGTATCAGTGTATTTTTTGTCGGATGAAAGGCGTTGGAACTCCGACGGGTTAAGTCCGGTCAGTTTCTTGAATGTTTTGGAAAAGGTGCTTCTCGACTTGAAACCCAAATCGCGAACGATTGCTTCAATGGTCAGGTGACCATAATTTTCGATATCGAGGAAACGCTTTTTGGCAACGATGATACGACGCTCATTGAGCATAAGGGTGAATGATTTTGCGAAGTCTTCGTTGAGCACACGTGATACATATTTCGTGTTTGAACCGCACAAAGCCGCGAGATCGTTGAGCGAGAACCCTTCTCGACAGAATACCGATTCATCAGACATTACCTCCTTTATTTTCTCAATTATATTATTGCGTGTTTCATCGGATATTGGCGTAGTTTCATATTTTTCGCGCGAATGGGAGTTGGTGGTCATAATTTCGCTTGCATTCATAATTGCCAGGTTTTTCTCGAAAAGCGACTTATTTTTGCTTTGGAGATTTTTGTTCTGGCGAAGCAACACCACGATAAGTGCAAGCAATATCAACAACGCTATAGAGACAATCAGCAGAATACGCATTTTCATCTTTTCCTCCATACGCAGAACATTTATATGCCTTTCAAACTTATCGTTTTCGTGCATTAGTTCAATATCGTGGATGTAGCCCAATTCCCTGGCGTTGAAAATTGAGTCCTGAAGCTGAAGCTGTAGGTATCGGAACTTGTCGGCGAGTTGAGTACGACCTGTGGCTAAATATAGATAGCTGAGGTCTTTGTATCCGCTAATAAGGAGCTCAGGATATTGGTATTCAGAAGCTAAATCCATAGCCCTCCGGATGTAGTGTTCGGCGGAATCGAGTTGTCCGGTTTTGATAAAATTTCGACCGAGCGCTATGTAAATGGTGTAGTTCTGGCGTTCGGGCATCATCACCGACGAGGCTTCAGGGTTCACTTTTCGTAGCTGTTTGATTGTTGCAATGGGATCGCCATTGAGGCTGTAGCGTTTAGCTGTAGCCATGTCGTTGGTGAAAGCCCAAATATTATTGTCAGGTGTCCGGAGGACCCGGCGATGGAATGTATCGATGATTTTGGCAATTGAATCGCGGTTAATAATCGTACTGTCAATATCAATATCCAGTATATTTAGCAGGGCATTAGAGGCCATATAATTGTTGCCGGTGGCCAGAGCGGCGTCAAATACATCCTTGAGACATCTGTAGGCTCTTCTACGATCACCGAAATAAAGGTATATGGAGGCGAGATTCAGCCTGCCGGGGGAGTCGGAGGTTCCTTCAAGTTCGGCAGCGGAGAGAAAGCTGGAGTAGGATGCGACATAGTTCGCCTTGTTGAAATTCAGCACACCGAGACTTTGTCGTGCTTCGATGGCCAGTTTTATTTCGTCCGGATGTTTGGAGCTCTCGTGCCGCTTTGCCAGTATTGTGAATATGGCGATCGCGTCGTCGGTGTGGTTATCGTTAATGCATTTGCGCCCCATCGAGAGCAGCGTGCTGCTTTCGATGTTCTTATACTTTTTGTACAGGGCATCGATATCCGTGTCGGCGATTGCTGCCGGAATCCCGACAAAGAATAGCGATAGAATTATAATTAATATACGTGACATACTTAAAAAACAGAGCTACAATCAACAAGTTGAAAGCCGATAAAGGTAAAATAGGTGTCAATTCATGTATTGACACACATGCCGACATCGGAATTGGTATGCCTCACGTAGCAAATTCATAACTTTGCGCAAAGTTAATTAAAAATCTCTAAACTTTTCAGTATGATCAAATTATTTCGGATTCTGTCGGTGCTTGCGGCTGTAATACCTGTATCGGGTGTTTCGGTGGCGTCCCCGACAGATATATCGGCCGGACAGGGGCAAATGTCGCTTCAGCCCATTTTGCGCAATCGGCCCGTGAATTACAGTCCGGCGCGAGTGGTTACCTCTCCGGGATTCCTGTATGAGAACTTTGAGAGTGTTCCGGACGACACTCAGGCACTGCCTGAGGGGTGGACAGCCATCAGTACTCCGGGATTGCCGACCGACACCTGGTCAGCTGGCACTCTCGGGCGCGATGGCACACCTATGAATGGCGTCAGCGGCTACAAGTATGCTTATATATTAGGCAACATGGAGAGCGACGCCTCCCATGATGCCTGGCTCTTTAGCCCCGGATTGCTTTTGGCGGCGGGAACGGAGTACAATATCGAGTTTTTTGCCATGATGCCTCCCGTCACTGGGTCAGACAATATGGAGAAATTGCAGGTGTATATTGGTACACAAGCCAATGTTGCTTCGATGACATACGAGCTGGAGACCATCGAGAACGACAACGACTATTGGCGCTACTACACCTATACATTCACTCCAGTGCAAAGTGGGACTTACCATATTGGATTCCATAGTCTGTCTCCTGCGGCAAGCAACTCGACTGCAATTGATGATGTTAAAATCTCCTGCGGAGCGCAACCGATATTCTCGGCATCGGCAACAATCGATCTCGGCACTACTGACACTTTTTCAGGTGTGCTCAAGGGAGAGTACAAAATCTCCAATGGTGGAGAAGCTCCGCTGGAGGTAACGCTCAAATCAGCTCCTGAGGGAGTAAGCATCGAGGGGTTGCCGCTTACACTGGAGGAGTATGACGAAGCATGCATCACCATTAGCGTCACGTCTACCGAAGCGGGGCCATATAACGGCATTCTGGAACTTGCCACCAACGACCTGACACTTCCGGAGGTGGAAGTACACATAAGAGGCACCGTGGAACAGGCACGTGTGACAGGCTATAATTTCGAGAATTTCGAGAATGGCGGCCCTGAAGGATGGGTTCTGACCACAGGTAGCGGCAATGTGGCTACCTATGGCGGATTCAACTCATCCAGAGCATATTACACCACGACCTACTACGGTAGCGATGACATTAACCCGGGATGGGGCGGAGTCGGCTTTATGACCCACTACATTGAGATGGGAGAGAATCCCGTGATTAGCTTTTGGTATCAGATGGCAAATGTGGATTTCAGTGGAAATGTGTCCGGTCCGGCCGAAAGCTCAAAGGTCGAAGTCTATGTGCAGGTGAGTGAGGATGGCGGTAATACATTCGATACGGTGTATACGGTGATGCCTGGCAGCGAACACGAACATACTGCAACACTGGATTTTACGAATATTGAGGTACCGATACCACAGTATGCCGGGAAGACCAGTCGCGTCCGCGTGGTATTTAATCAGCCGGGCGGTGGATCGTTCTTTGACCAGGTGCGCGTGCTTGCCGATGACGTGTCGGTTGGAAGCCAGAGAGCTGTGGATCTTCGCAGCACCTCGTTGCTTGGAGAGACTCTGCTGATGACGGGATGCGACTATGAGTTAACATCGACCATTGAGAATTTAGGGACTGAAAGCACGTCAGACTACAAGGTTGAACTCATCGACATGGCCAACGGAGATAAGCTCGCAGAGGCCGATGGCGTTGAGGTGCAGGGTGGCAAAAGCGTCGAGGTTACTCTGCGATGGACGGCGGAGCGCCCGGGATCTGTGAAGCTTCAGAGTCGTGTGATATCTGAATCCGATCCCGTATCTGACAACAATGATTCCTACCCCTACATAGCTCAGGTGTTACCGACGGACAACTCTGTGATATCCATAAATCATGGTGACAAAACGATGAAGGCTATGTCGTTTCCTATCAACTTCTATGCGGTTGAATCCATGACTCAGAGCATATTCCCGGCCAACGATATTGGCATCACCGCTGGCACTATCAATTCACTGGTGTTCACCTCCTGTCTTGATTCCGATTTCTATGGCGAGCCGTTTACCGTTTATATTGGTGAGACCGACAAACCCGATTTTTCTGAAGTATCGATGGTCGACCCGGCCTCGTTGACGAAGGTGTTCGACGGCACTATTTATATGGAGTCGGGCATACGCGACCTGGTGATACCTTTCGACAAAACCTACGACTATCGCGGAGGCAACATCGTGGTAATGTGTCAGAAACTGGGAACGGAATTTGTAATGGGCCAGTACTTTATTATTCATGAGACCAAGGGCGTAGACCGCTCTATCCAGGCGACGACCCTTAGTAAGGGTACTCTCGTAGAGGGTGGCTACAGCGATTTGACCGCCGCGGAGGTATATCCTGAGATACGTTTCAACATTGTTAAGGCACCAGCTGGAAAAGTCGATGGCACCGTAAGCGATGCCAACGGACCGGTAGAGGGAGCCCAAGTGAAAGTATCAGGTACCAACCGTTATGAAACCACTGATGCCGATGGCCGATACTCATTCGCAGAAATAGCGGAAGGGGAAGTGGCGTTAGAAGTCTCCAGACATGACTATTATGTGCTTACGAGCGAACCTTTCACCCTGGGAGCCGATGTTACTGAGGTTAAAAATTTTGTACTCAGCAAATTGCCGCGATATACACTTCAGGGAACCATTACCTCCGAGACCACCGATGAGCCTGTGAAGGATGTTAGGGTACAGGTGTCCGGTTACGATGATTATATCGTCAGGACCGATGAATCAGGCCATTACTCTATCACCAACATCGCCGGAGACACCAGTGAGGAGTATGCCGTGCGAGTGACCAGTGGCTATTTCCATGCGCAGAACAGCCACGTGACAATTAACTCCGATGTGGTGCTCGATTTCACTCTTAAGGAAAAAAACCTTCGTGCTCACAATGTCAAGGCTACCCCAACGGCAAGCGGAACTCTCGTGACATGGGAAAATCCCATGCCCGAATTCCGTTATGACAGCGGTGAACCAGTCGACTATATAGGCTGGACTCACGGCAGCAGCGAGGTCATCGTAGGTGCTGCATTCTATAACAAGGCGAAAATTAAAGAAATATCGTGGTATACAACAAATCGCTACGGTAATCACCAGAACTTCAATGTGTTCATCTTCGGACTAGACAACGAAGGTAACCCCGATGCTAAAAAATTGCTTTACACAGCACGCGATGTTGACTTCACGGACAATGTATGGAGCAGTCACATACTAAGTCAGCCAATCGAGGCCGACGGATTCATGATAGCCGTAAGCTGCGATGGATTCATGGGCATCGGCGTCTGTGACCCAACCGGAGAATACCCGTTTGAGGAGGGACAGGCATTCTATGCTGGCGATTCATATACATCACACATAAGCCCGATGTCGACCTTCGCAAATGTCCATCCCATGCTTCGCGCCTATGGCGAAGATCTGGGTGATATGACTCCACGACAAATGGCTCCGGCACGGATTATAGCTCCGAAAGTTGATTACAAGGTTTACAGATGCGCTGAAGGTGAGAACCTTTCTAAGGCCAACCTGATAGCCACAACTACTGATCTCAGTCTGCTTGACACATCTGCAGAGAGCGGCAAATACCGTTATGCGGTAATCGCTGCTTACAAGTCAGGGGATTCCGAACCTATTTACTCGAATATGCTTGAACTGTCGTCAGTAGCTACAATCATGTCCGATGGTGTGTCTATAAGCTACGAGCCCCTGACCGAAACAATCCATATCACCGGAAGTGAAAGCGTTGCTGAGTTGGCAGTCGTAAATTTGTCGGGCGTCGTCATGCTGCATCAGGACCACCCACGACAGGAAGTCAGCCTGCAGAGTCTACCAGTCGGGATATATATGGCCGCATTCACATTATCCAATGGAAGCCGAAAATGCTTTAAGTTGAATAAGCGATGATTCGCTAATAATCATTAGAGCGTCTTAACAGATTATACCGAATTAACATTAAATGTCCTTAACTACGTCCTTGATTTCATCATTACGTAAACTCACTCTTAGAGTACATATCGGCCGCGCCCTAATGGGCGCGGTCTTTTCTTTTATCCATTATTTTTAGGCTATGAGCCTCAGATGTTTGCCTCACGGCTTAAAAAATACTAGCTGACCATCGGGAAGTCTGGAGATTTTTTCAGCCGAAAGGCAAAGAATATCCCGTTCCGGCACGTTCATCGCCACGAGCAAACACACTTCGAACTCCGCTTATAATCTGCATGAAAGTAGAGCCAAGCGTAAACCCTTAGGGTGACAATGGACGACAGGCATACGAAAATCACTTTCTTGCTCCCGTGGGTCGTGACTAAACACGAGCCGCCACGCCTCTCGAAGTTTACGCAGTGGAAACCGATTAGAACACTAAAAAATCACGGCTCTTTCATTTAAACTTAAAATAACGACATAATCTCCCTTACCCGGTTCAGTACGAATCGGGTAAATTTTTAATATTTGTATTTCAGGTAGTTATCTTTATCTTAAATTCCAATTTTTTCATTTTTGGGCTAAAAAGCGAATAAGCCGTGAAAAGCTCATCGAGATATATCTCATTAGTTCTGCCATACCTTTTTGCTTATCGGCTTTCTTTTTGCGCCGTCCTTTCCATACAGAAAATATGGAACAGACAATTCTTTGAATAGTATCAAGGTTACGGGCTGCTCTTGACGACTTCCGTTTAATCTTGTCTTGTAAAAGATTTACGTCAAGCCCCCAATGCATACTCTCTATAGACCAATGGTTGCGCACTATTGCACCCTGCCTTGGCGTGGACGTAGGCAGGCTACTCACATAAAGCCGTTTTTCAGAAGTACGTACCCCTGTAGACTTTTTTATTGTAAGTGATTCATATTCAATGATTGTCATGTTTCCGCCCCATTTTTCCTTGTCGGCGATTATTTCAAGACCATCATATATGTTGTAGGTTCTGGTTTCGATTCTCCCATGACCAAGTTCAGGACCATCTGTATATGAATACAACGGTCTGTGTTCCTTAAGCCTGTCCTCCACCCCATACCGCAGTGAGCGTTGATTGGCTTTGAGTTCTATTAGAAAATCTCCTCCTTTGTTCCTTATTTTATCGATGATATCCTTCTGCATCGACATGGCATCTGCGGTGACAATCTTTCCGGATATGTCAATCTTGTCGATTAGTATTGGGACAGCTTTTATCTCATTGCTCTTTTCGCGGCATGCTTCCGTTGCGATTGTAATGCCGGTGTTGAACGAATATGCAGATACGATGTCAGGATTACGCCCGTTTTCTTGAATGGTGCCACGCTCCGCCTTGCCGTCCACACAGATTATTTCCCTGTCACGGCATGCATTGAGCAGTTCTTCACGGAAGTTCGCAGTAAACGCCTGCATCCTGTCTGCCATGGCTAAATCGTCAATACCGTTCTCTACCCGACAAAGGGTCGCCTCCGAGGGTATCCCATTCTTCAGTATACCCATTTTACGGAATTTATTTTGATTGTGTCTGCCGAACGCTATTATATCAGCACGTCCGACATGCCCACACGTCCGTCCAAGTATCATCAGAATGATGATGTCGTTGAGCCGGTGGCGGATGTTGCCTTTGTCGATTCTACGAAAATCCGGGACTGAGGCAGCAAAATTCATCACATGATCTAGAATACTCCCTTTTTGTTTGGATTTATTTTGTACTTTTGTGATGAGATGGATCATTTCATCCTCAATCGAACGGACTTGGTTAAGTGGTTTCGTTTTATTCATAACTGTTTGATTTTTCACCTATTAAGTTACGAATAATTCTCCACTTAACCAAATTTTATAGTACTTATTTTTCTTATAATCAAATAATTAACCTTATCTTAAGACTACATACTTCCCTCTATAAAATAGCACAATCTTTGAGTATACGTGCCAATCTTAAATGAAAGAGCCGTG
>CAMWVA010000043.1 GCA_947177575.1 uncultured Porphyromonadaceae bacterium
CTCGCAAGTATGCCATTGGATTAGCGGCAGAAATAAAATACGGAATATCTATAAGAGAGAAATTAATAATATAGCTAAAGAAAAACTCTTCGATGTAGAATAATTGCACTACCAAAAATTAGTAAATTGTACTACTTTGAAGATTATACACTCGACGCACTGAAAACAGTACCGTTAGAAAGACTTTTTCCAGACCTTGAAGGCCGTGGAAAAACTAAATTCTGTCGGTGCCCTTGGTGTGGAACAGAAGGTAGAGCAAAAGGGAAAAGAGCCGGATTGATGGTGGTAGACAATCCGGAACAAAGAAGGAGATATATAAAATGCTTATCGTGTAATGAAACTGCCGGAGGAAATACGATAAACATAATGATGAAAGTTCTTGGAAAGGATTTCCGAGAAACATGTGAGTATATATCAAATCAAACAGGTATAACTTTACAGTATCGAGATGATTTAGAAAGTACGACATACGCGAAGCAGGAACAGCAGAAGTCCGACACGGAGCTTCCGGCAAAGCTTGATGATGACTCCTTCGCGGCTCGACAGTTAGCAGCATCAGGGCTGACTGTAGAAGATGTAACAGCCAAAGTCATTGTATCAGGACGCGAAGTGCTGGTACCGACCATTTGCAAAGGCTCTCTAAATGTGCGTACCGGTAGTGTGGACTACATGCAGGACGAGATGCTGATATTATATTACGATTTGGAGGGCCGTCGGAAAATGTATCTTCCACCGAAGAATCGCTCACGGGAGATGCCGTACACTCGCGTTAGGTGGTCAAATCCGGGATTGCATCTGTCAAAAGACGGTAAGCCGATTAAATACCAGACGGCGATAGGAGCGGAGATTACATTTTATTTCACGCAAAGATTACGTGCTGCTTATCAGTCAGGCACACACATAGAAACCCTGTTTATACAGGAGGGAGAGAAAAAGGCTGAAAAGGCTTGTAAACACGGTATTATGTCGGTTGCTATACAAGGTATAGGCAATATCGGAAAAGAAGGTAAAGAACTTGATCCGGAAATACAGTACCTTGTCCAGAAATGCAAGGTCAAGAATATTGTATTTCTCATGGATTCAGATTACAACAACCTTCATTCTTCTCTTAAGGACCAAGACATAATAGAGACCCGACCGAAAGCTTTTGCCAGAGCTTTAATAAAATTCAAAGTTTTTCTCCAGACATTATCACAGTGCGGACTGTTTGTAGACCTTTGGTTTGCGTACGTCAAACCAAACGAGGCAAACGAAAAAGGTATTGATGACTTGCTTACAGGTACTCTTGCAGGGCAAGAAGATAAGCTGAAAATAGATATTGAAAAAGCAATGCTGCGTATTAACGGAAAAGGTGATTACGTAGATGTACGCAACATTTCGGCTTATTCTCACACCAAAATACTCGACATCTGGAAACTTAACAGTGCGCAGGATTTTTTCAACGAACACCGAGAACAGCTAATATCTCTGCATGAGTTTAAATTCGGAAATGTCTCTTATAAGGTAATAGACGGTGATTTTAAGGTTGATACAGAGTATGGAGGCAACGGGGAATTTTGGACCACTTACGAAGACGACAAAGGCCGCACGAAAGTAGAAATACAGATTAACGATGTACTTGATTTTTTGTCTGCTAACGGCTATAGGTCGTATAAAGGCATTGACGGAGAGAGAAAGCCGGTGAAAATAGAAAACGGTGTAATCTCTTTCGTCGATGAAGCCGATACATGTAAGTTTGTGGTCGATTATGTCAACAGATCCACAAAGGATAAGCTGATAAGAGATGCCTTCATGGAGTACGCAATCTCCAAGATTAATCCAAAATCTCTTATGATGCTCACGGATCTCAAGACTTCGGCGGGCATTCCGTCACAGACAGGACAAACGATATATTATAACGACGCACAGATTTACATATCAGTGCGGGGTATAGAGGTATCTCCGCTTATAGGGCCGGTATGGAGAAAAAATCTTATTGACCGGTCTTTCGTGAGAGAACGGATTTTCGGTGATATACAAAAAAACACAGACGGTTCTTTTTCCTTCGCGTTGACGGAGGCAGGAAAAGAATGTGAATTTTTGTCATACATACTAAATACGTGTAAGAATCCTGATGAAACAGAAGTAAAGGATTATAAATCGTATTGTCAGCATGTACTGAACAAGATTACATGTATAGGCTATCTGCTACGCGATTATAAAATGTTGTCGAGTGCTAAAGCTGTAATAGCAATGGACGCAGACAACGGACAAGGAAACAAGGCTGAAGGAAGAACAGGAAAATCATTGATAGGTGTAGCCATATCAAAGATGATTGATCAAGTCACCATTGACGGCCGAAGTATGAGTAATGATGATGACTTCTTATATTCCAGCGTGACCAATACCACCAAAAACATCTTTATCGATGACGTTAACGATAACTTCCGGTTCAAAAACTTTTATCAGGCGATAACAGGTAATCTTAACGTCAATGTCAAAAGAGGCGGCAGATACACAATTGATTTTGAACAGGCGCCGAAATTCTACATAACGTCAAATCACGCTATATCAGATATTGATGATTCTGCTTTGGCCCGTATATGCTTTATGCAGTTTTCTCATTGGTATTCTTATTCTTATACACCGCCTATGGAGTTCGGGCACGAGTTCTGGACGCAATGGGACGAACGTCAGTGGCAACTATTCGACAACCTGATGATAGAGTGTATACACATATACACTTTGTCGGAAATGCAAGGCTGGGGTAACGCCGGAAACGGCTTAATTGACCCGCCAATGAACGAAATAGAACTGAGAACGCTATGGCAGGAAATGGGAGATATTTTCTTTCAATGGGCAGAGATATACTTTTCACCGGACAGCGAACACATTAACTGCCGTATGAGACGAAAAGATGTATTCGAAGCATATCTCGCAGAATACGGCCTGAAGTCTTCGCAGTTTACTGCTAAGTCTTTCGGAGCGAAACTCGAAGCATACTGTAAATATACCGGTATGCACTTTAACGCACATAAAAGATCACGCAGACATGGAGACTTTGCATCATGGATTATAAATCCCAAAGGACGGTGTTTCATCGGCGAAAGAGATGTAAGTAACTCAATAGAGTACATCACAATATCGACAACCGAATATTTAGTACAATCACAATTAACACAATAAGATATGAGTGAAGAAACATTTAACATGACACTCGATAAAACAGAATATTTAAAAAATATGGCACTACATATAGGATTATTAAATGAACTGAAGACGTATGTAGTGCGCATGAATATGCCAAATATAACAATATTACTGATAAGTTCTATTGCTATGAACATAGTTTCAGAAGCAATGGTAAATGAGAAAGAGGAAAATAGAGAAGACTATATAAAATTCTGCGTAAAAGAAATAATCAGAATATTAAATGATTTTTGTGAAAGTTATTTGAAAATGAATCATGCAATTATAGGTAAAAAATAACTATGGAAAGAAACAGATTTGAACATCTGCGTATGCCGGGTATTTTCGGTGTTGACACTCGGTCAGACGTAGAGACAATACCTTTTGATAAGGGTAATTATACTCTGCTGGTGAGAGAAATTCAGCCCGGGAAATGGGACTACGGTGTAAGAACATTAGCGGGTAATTGTAAACTGCCGGGAGAAGGCTCAGGCTGGTTCCGGACGAAGAAGGACGCAACGCTTTACGGATTAGATGCATTACGGCGCTGTGATATATCTCAAGAAGCTAAAGCAGAGATAGAAGCACATATTTACGGTCTGATGCAGCATACACTCGACCTAATTTGATGTTATGGAATCTAATATAAGAGTACAGCTCTTTATAAGAGCTGTAATAGAGGACGAAGTAATAAGAGATACAGAATTATATGTTTCAGTGCCACAGAGAGATATTCAACACGCAAAAGAGACAATATCAAAAGTATACGATGAATTAGTTAATTCCATGAAAATACCGGAGTATTTGAGACCAAATACTGTCTCTATCATAAAATCAATGTCATAGACTAAACTATTAAATAAACATGAGAGTACTATTTAACATTTCGAATCACCCCTCTGATAAATGGGGTGAAAAACAGATTCAGGCAGCTAAAGAGCTGGCTGACGTAATCAAGGATTTGCACTTTCCGAATGTACCTCCTAAGGCACCAGCCGAATATGTAACAATAACGGCGATGGACATTGCAAAATCAATCGAAAATGAAAAGCAGACAAAAGGTGTATCTGAGGTAATGGTACACGTAATGGGTGAGATGACACTCACTTATGGACTTGTAGTAGCTTTAAGAGGTAAAGGGATAAGATGCTTTGCATCTTGTACCGAAAGAATCGTGACAGAACTTCCGGACGGAACTAAACAATCAAAATTTGATTTTGTGCAGTTCCGAGAGTATGGTGTTTCGGATCCAGATTTTTGATTTGATACTGAAGGCAGTTTAGTTTTTTGTAGTTTTTGTATTTTTCGTGGTTCTTCATGGCTGGTCAGGATTACGGTATTAGTATTGCTATAATATTTATAGGCAATAGTAAATATTAATACGGTTTTTCGTTGGTTTTGCTAGTTGTTTTGCTTATTTTTGTAAGCAGGTAAGTTCGGGTAATTTTGCCTGTGTAATAATACAAATATAACCACAACCAACAGCCAGCCATGAACGAAATCTATATAAATGTCATACTGCCACCGTACCTGAAACAGTGGCTTATCAATGCTACAGGAGGGACGGAGCCTATCAGATTTCAAAAGGGTTCGCCGTATAACTCGTTTTTAAGAGAATACCTTAGGCACAAAAGAGAATGTGAAAAGTTTACTCCTTGGTCTCAGGAGTGTGTGCGCATTGTAGTGCCACACTTTCCGGGAAAAGACCCTGAATATTACAACTACCTATCACCTTCGGCTGCTAAAGCCTTAGAGGAAATGGTAAGAGATTTCTTCGACGGCGAGCTTGCAAGAGTGGTACGTGCGTTTCGCAATATCGGCAAATGCCGATATCATCTGTTGATTGCATGGTTGGAGGATCACGGTATAGAGGTCGATGACCGCAATACATGTGCGGTCCTTAAGCGCTGGCAACTGATACAGTCGCGTATCACTGCCAATGACCGCCAGAAAAAATTTCGTGACAACAAATATCATGGAGGACGAAAAGCATGATAAAGCCTATCTTTATCGGTATACGCAAAATAGGTTTCCTTCTGCGTAAGTTTCAATTCGATTACGCGTCGGCATTAGGTCGTGCGGGACTACCTGTAATAGTGTCGTCGATGTATATACGCTGGATTGATTTCTTCGAAGGTCAGGTCTCATATAAATCGTCAGATAAGACCAACGCAACGAAAACAGACACTACACTGTCGTTTTCGACTATCGATGCAATACCGCTGACTTCGGCAGCGTGGGTGTATATCGATGCAAACGACGAGTCTTGGATAATAGGTGCTGATGATTTTAATGCCGGGTTTTCGTCACAGTCGCTCGAAAACACTGAGCCGGAAAATAAAAACGCAGCGCCGAAATACAATATCACTGTACCACATTTTCCAATGAGGTGCAGCATCAAGTAAGGAGGTTTAAATATAGATTATTGTTTTGATTAGTTTAGATTAGTTTTTCTTGTTTTCTGAAGTGAAATGGTAAAATCTTAAAAATCTTAAGGAGAAAGTTATATGGTAATTTTTGTTTTGATTAGGTAAATTGAATGTGTACGAAGTTCGGGTACCTTTTTAAATAGTTCATAACATTACAAATAGTGACAATTTTTTTTGCTAAGTTGATTACATAAAAAATTAAACGTCGTGAGACGTCAGATTTTTTTAAGGCAGTACAAAGTACACAAAGTTGTACTGAGGACTTAATAAGAAGTATAAACAAGAATCGGAGAGACAGTCACCGTGAGGTGCATGTCTCTTCTTTTTTTGCGCCTTGGACACAGCATAATTTTGCGGCATGTCTCAGATATATCATTTGACCCTGACCGGTTTTGTCGGAGGGTCGCAGTTTAACGCAGCCTCCGTCCGCAGGTGTCTCGATGGGTATTCCGGACGACACGTAGATGTGATGATAGATTCTTTCGGAGGCTCTTTGGCCGAAGGTCTCGCTATCTCTGGAGCTTTCCGTGATCATGGCGATGTTACAGTACACTTCCGAGGTATGTCAGCAAGCGCAGCAACCATAGCAGCAATGGGAGCCGCTCACGTAGAAATTTCTCCTGAAGCAATGATGTTGGTACACAAAGTATCAATGGAGTTTTTCGATTGGGCAGATCGTAACGCGGATCAGCTCGATGACTTTATTACGGCACTCGAGAAAGCAAAGGACGAGTTAGACGCACTCGATACTCATGTTGCAACTATCTATGCTAAGCGCTGCAAAAAGCCGGCGAAGGATATGCTTGAGCTGATGAAGCGCGAAGTGTGGCTATCGCCACAGCAAGCACTCGATTATGGATTTGTAGATGAAATCTCACAAAGCGATGAAGATGAAGATTTCAAACCGACAATATCAAAAGCTCAGGCAAGCGCCTTTAAGTCGCTGGGCCTTCCGTTACCGCCGGTTAATATTACGTCGGAGGACATATCAATAGCAAGCCAAATTATAAATTCCGTAAAAGATTTTTTTAGAATGAAACATTCTTCAGCCGATTCTCAGGGCGGCACAGATAACACTACTACAAATAACGTTAATAATGCCGCACAGCCGCCTCAGTCAGAACAGGCAACACAGGAGCAGGAGGCCAACAATATAGCAAGTCTTCAGGCGCAGATTAACGAATTACGTGATAATTCGGCAAAAACAAACGATGCTATAACGCAAATACTCGATATACTCCAGCCGGGCCGATCAGCAGATACTAAAAACGTAGTGTCGCAGGCAGTAAATAATGCCGGCACAAAACAGCAGAAAGAAGATTCTGCTTTCGAACGTTTCGCCAAAACCAGCAAGTCAGCAAAGGCGCTGTTCGATTCCCTACCTTAATAAACTGTCGGTTATACATTTAGCACCAGTCATAATTCAATTTATTCACACCGACATCGGCTATACAGACCGACAATTTTCTAACCTATCATTATTAATTTTAATAATTTACACCTTTTATGCCTGAAAATGTAGGACAATTTACATTCGAACTTGAAGATTACCAGCAGGCTGCACGCACATACCGTAGCGATTATCTGCGTATGCCGATACTTGCTCTTGCAAGTGCCCTGGCATTTATGACACTTCGCCCGGGAGTACGCTATCAGGAGGTAGTAGAATCACCTGACATCGATGTAGAGCTTGCTCCTTATAAGCGCAATCGGATTACAAGCGGTGATCCGATCATGAAGCAGCGCGTCCTGTCTACCTTCTTCGGCTCGTTGAACTATGAGTTTGAGCCAAATAAAAACATATCCACTCTGTTAGGTCACCGCGCGACACAGGCAATGGGCGAGTCGTTAGCAACGACAATACAGGCCCACGAAGTGTTGGGAATGGTTCCGAAAGCCATAGGTCGTAAACTGCTGTCAGCTCTCTGGAATGCAGTACGTGACCCTAACGGTAACAAAACCAAAGACCTTTTCGACGGTTTCGACACAATTACAGACAAGGAAATTGTAGCCGGAAACATATCTACTGCAAAGGATAACTACCTGTTACTCGACGAGAAGCCGGACTTTAACAACGCTGTAGACATTGCTCAGGAGATTATGTATCACTTATCGCCGGAACTTCGCCAGACAAAGTGCTATATGTTTACATCACAAGGCTTTATTGACCGATACAACAAGGCTTATAAACGTGAGTCAGGCTGTGTTCCATACAATACCGAGTATGACAAAAACGTGGTAGAAGGCTCTAACGGTAATCTCGTGATGGTGCCCATGATTGGTAAGGAAAATTCGTCATTTATACATGTGACCACACGCGAAAACATGCTCGTAGGTTGTGACCAGCTTTCCGACAACGAGACTGTACGTGTAGCCAACTATTCGCCTGATACTATCATGTTTATGATGCGTATGTTCTTTGGAGTGGACTTTGCTACACTTGACCCGCGAATGTTCTTTTGCGCAGAAATACCGGCTTAATAATCAGTTACCTAATTACACCTAACTATCAATTTTATGCCTAAAAATAATTGTGATCCGATTCAGAAATCGCTGGATTGGTGCGAAGGCCGCCCGCAGTGGGCCGGTATCAGAAACAGAATATACTACTGCTCGCGTGCATACATAACAGAGATGCCTAAAGTACCTATAGACGATATAGGCCGCCCGCTGGGAGCACAGCTAACAGGCGAGTTTAAAATGAAAGAGGGGGCAGTCTTTCGATATATAGACATAGTGGCCGAAAGGTCGCAGCCGACTTCGGCAGCACAGGGCGAGTACCCGTCGCAGTCATCTCTCGATAAGCTGGTTGCAGTCTATCCGGGTATAGATGCTCCGGCTTCTGCAGCAGCCGCATACATGCACAACACTAACAATGTTGTCGTTTTCGTCGATACGGAAGGTAGGGCGCGTACTGTGGGAATCGAGGAGATGTGGCCGTGTAAGTCAACTGTCGAAATGGATTTCGGTCAGGGGCCGGCCGGAACAGCATCGACGACTATAACTATCGAGGGAACAAACAAAGTACCCTGGCCTGAGTACACGGGTATTCTGCACACCGAAGAAGGTGACATTGACTTCTCAAAAAACTAAAACGCCGGTTTACTCGTCACTTCTCGCGACAATTTAAATAACTGTAATACATACAACTGTTATTGATGGCGCTGTTTGAATTAGATGATGTTAACCGGCTTTTAGACGGATTCTCCGGCGGCGCAGCGCGCCGGTCGGAGAATCTTTTTTCTGAGGGTACTAAAGCATGGAGCCGTGAGGATAAACCGACACCGAGATGTGATTTTACACTACGGCCTAAAATCGTACACAAGCCGGTGCCTGTAATCACTCTTTGGCCGCGCACCGTCTACGGCGAGCGCCTGACAGATATTAAAGAGGACAGCTCACGTATAGACTTTTTTGCCACACATATACACAAGTATATCTGTACTCTGTTAGGTAATGCTTTGGCTGTCGGAAGCTGGGCAATAGTAGCAGTACCACCAAGACGGCACAAGGTAGATAATTTTGCTGTAGCTGTGGCTAAAAAATTAGCTGAGATGGCAGATATTACTTGCCATGATGACGTAGCCGAGGCTGTAAACTGTCACCGTGTTAAGCCGGATTTCAGATTGCTCAAGATACCGACGGAACCTAATCTGATTATCGTCGATGACATAGTAACCACAGGCTCTACGCTAATGGCTATGCGTGATCTACTCGTGAGGTCAGGCAAAAATGTAATCCTGATAGCCGGTATATGCAATAATGTATAACTATCACTAAAATCAATGCACTATGAATCTGCATGATGATCATTTCCACGATTTCGTGATGTCGGCATTCTTAGTTTTTTGCGGTGTGGCTTTGCTAATAGCCGGTATGTCGGTACCACCACACGGCGAAATACACCCGTCGGTGTTGACAGCTTTCGGCGAAATTCTTTGTTTTGTAGGTGCCATCAAAGGTATCGATTACAAAAAAAAGAAGAATAACTAACACACACGAAAATTTTTACCGAACGTCCGGATTTACACCTTATACCAATAAAATTTTAATCAGATTATCAATAACCTATCATGCGTTTCGACCCTAAAATAACCGAGTGGCTGCAACAGTTCGTGCAGACGCAGAAGGAAAAAAGAGATTACCGGGAGGCCGCTGAAAAGATGCTTGCAATATCGGGCAATAAGATAAGATACAATATGATGATACGCAAAGGCCCTGAAACCTTTGCAGATGTCATCGACAAATATCTTACAGATAACCTTAACTTCCGGCTGTCGCGTCTAACACGCGAGGAAGTCAAGGATATGAGCCGTCAGGCAGAAAAGATTGTCGCTGACTCGAGCAATACTGAAAAGCAGCTAAGAACAGGTAAACGTGCTGATCATGAGTCGCTGCCTGAAGATATACAGTCTTACTACATGCAGACTCTTGACTGTGTGCAAAAACAGCGCGAATTACATCTCCAGATACGCAATCTTGCCTTAGGTTCGGCCACATGTCCGGACTCAGAACTATATCCTTTTGTCAAGGAGATTATCCGACTTGACAAACTACGTCTCGAACTTTGGAAAAAATACGACGAATGGAAGAGCTGATAATTTTTATACTCGTTCACGAAGCCGGCCTGAAGGTTAGCAAATGTGCCGGAATGACAATAGAGCAAAAGTTTGAGCAGGCGAAGAAAACGGGCTGGGCAAACGATCCGGACGACCCGGGAGGCGCAACACAGTGCGGTGTAACCATAGGTACTTATAAAGGCTGGTGCAAGAAAAACGGACTGCCTGTGCCTTCGGCGGCACAGCTCCGGAAAATACCGTTTGCACATTGGTTAGCGATATTTCGCTCGCTATTCTGGGACCTTTGCCGCGCCGATGACATACAGTGTACACCGATTGCATGGCTGTTAGTAGATTGGGTGTGGGCATCAGGGCCAAAGGTTATCAAGGAGTTCCAGCGGATATTAGGTGTTAAAGCTGACGGCAAAATAGGCCCTGTCACTTTGGCTGCGGCAAATAATACGGACGGTGACAAGCTGTTCGGCGCGCTGATGAAAGAGCGTCATGCCTATATCTCAAAATGTATAATCCGTAATCAGAGACTACGGAAGTACGAAAACGGCTGGAGAAAACGCATAAACCGTATATCTCTCTCAGGGCTGATACTAAGCTGATAGTAATGCTAACCTGATAACATCATGAGTAAGATACACCTATCGACGGCACGCAAGATGCTGGCTTCGCCGGAACCTGTCGATCTCGTCTACGTCACTGCAAAAGGCGAGGTCATAACCGCGCCGAATGTGGTGTCGCTGAAATACGACCATTACGCCGGCTGCAGGAACATAAAACACCTTAACTCGGGCGAAATACGTAAAATACGCGATTGCCTGATATTGCAGATAAACGGTTGCGAAGTATTTATGTGAGCGACCAATATCAAAAATTCACACCTATGCCTAACCTGTCAAAAATAATAGATACAGATACTAATAGCGATTCTTACGGTGATGCAACGACAGACATTTCTGTAGTGACTTTACCGCACGAAAACGCGGCTGCTGCTGTCATAACCACTAATATAGCTTTTCGCGAGTCAGAGGTAATAACACCGTTGCCGTTACCCGGCAACGGTGCCAGACCTTCGGATAAATATTATATGCCCTGGGGTGCTGACAATATGCTGCCTTACAGCATTATCGACAAATTCGAGGAGGACGAGACGTTAGCTGCCTGTGCAGATTTTCAGTCCGAAGTTTGCTATGCTTCAGGACTTCAGTATAAGGCTCCGGAAAACGCGATTTTCGCTAAGGAAATAGAGGATTTCTTCGAAGACAACGATATGACAGCGTATTTCTTGGGCATCTGCAAGGATATAAAGCGCTTCGAATTTGCCGTATCTGTACTGATTATCGACGAGTCAGGCAACCGCATTACCAACATTTACCGTAAGGAGGCGTGTTACTGTCGCTTTTCGCCGGCAAAGGCTGACGGTACTATTGAGTATATCGTGTATGCAAACTGGCGTTTTCCCGTCTCCAACCCTGACCATTACGAGATTATACCGTTGCTTGATTCGCGCTGCCTGCGTACATCTTTGCTCAAAGCAGCAGCCAAAGGTATACATAAGGTGGCTGTAGTAACACGTGTGCCAGGAATAGATAGCATGTACTACCCTATACCGACTTACGGTTCTCTGTTTCGAGGCAAGTGGTACGCTATCAAGAAATTGATAGGGATAGCCAAAGAAGCGAAACTCAGGAACTCAGCGCCTATCAAGTATCTTATCGAGGTCTCGCAAAAGTATTGGGATAACCTTTTCAAAGCCCGGAATGCCGTTACAGCGGAAGCTAAAAACGCCGTAAAATTAGAGGTGCAGCAGGAATTTGTAGACTTTTTGACGGGTGCAAAAAACTCGGGTAAAGCACTGTTTTCATCGTATTTCTCCACGCCTGAAGGCAAAGAGATACACGACGTCAGAATCACCAAAATTGAGACCGACAAGGAGGGCGGCGACTGGGCATCAGACCATGCCGAGGCTATCAATATGATATGCTTTGCGATGCGTGTACACTCTAATCTTGTCGGCTCGGTGCCGGGAAAGTCACAAACCAACAACTCAGGTAGCGACAAGCGCGAATTGTACATCATTGCCCAGGCATTGCAGACACCGTACAGACAACTGCTATACCGTGTGCACCGCCTGATTATAAACTTTAACCGCTGGCAGGGAACAAAAGTAGAAGTACCACTCTTACAACTAACCACGCTCGATGAACACACAGACGCAAAAGAGGTGTCCGCAGAACGGCACACTACCTGATTTTGATGCTTCTGCTTTTTTTAAGCACCTGACTAAAAGTAACCGGTTAGCCGTATCGATGGGCTTCGAATACGCAGATGTTTCAGACCTTGACGGCTTCGAAGGTGCGCTGAACGACATGCAGGAATATCGTCCGTTGGTGTGTGTCTCAGATACTTCCGACGGTTTAATTTCTCTTGATAATGCGCCACGCACACAGAGAATAAAGACTGTCTACATGTTTATGCCACACCCTATCGATGAGAATTGGGCGGAGCATCGAAAGCGGTGCTTTGTGATAATGCGTGAGATTTTCCGGCAGTTTCTTTCGGTACTTATTCGCCAGCACACACGCCTACACCTTGACGGGCTATATCTGCAAAGACAGATAACTTTTTCCGAGATAGACCGCTATTTCTTCTCAGGCGGAGCGTGTGCGTTTTTTGAACTCGTCATCGATAAGGCGACAGACTTACAATTAAGACACGAAGAATGGCTAACAGACCCAATGCCGCCGAAGCTCTCAAAGCTCGACGAGATTACGCCGACGCGTTCGACAGGACGATGACGCAAATTTGGAAAGAGAAAATTAAACTGCTCAAAATTATAGATACAGGCAATCTATATAATAATACTTCGCAGCAAACAAAAGTCTTCGACAATCAGGTGATGTGCCTGAGTTATTCATGGATTTTCCCGCAGTACGGTATCTATCAAGAGCGAGGAACAGGCCGGGGAGTTTTTCGCGGAAATCACGGTGATATAGGCCGCCGGAACAAACGAAAGCGCCGGCCGTGGATGTCGAGAAAATACATTGCCTCTGTTTACAACCTACGCGAGTTTTTGACGGAAAATATCGGTCAGCAGGTATTATATGTTGTCGAGTACATAGCTACTCCATAAATCATAAAAGTGCCGATTATCGGGCTTTTTTATTCCAATTATCCGTAATTTTCATTTTGCGCCCACATGAATTTATCAGGTTTCGAGGCTTGTCATAAAGACCTTTTTACAGACATAGACCAACTGCAAAAAATATACAATCCTGAGACTGTAAAAAAGATTCTCAGGGTTCGCGACATGTATGCCACTTACCTTCGCACGCCGTCGATTACGGACTCTGTGCTGATAAAAACTTTTGTCACAAAATACCGCGTATCTAAGCCGACAGCCTACGCTGATCTTGCTGTCGTAAAGTCTCTGTTACCGACTTTAGGTAAGGAGGCCAGGGATTTCCATCAATGGCGCGCGAAGGAGATGATGCTGGAGACATACCGTATGGCAGCCGCAAAAATGGACGTGCGCACCATGGAGCGAATTGCATCGGATTATGCCAAAATATTTCAGGTGGGTACGCCTGAAGACGAGGCTCTGCCGGTTGATAAAATCATTGTACAGCCGTGGATTCCGACAGACGACCCATCGGTTCTCGGCCTCAAACCGCTGCCTGATCGCGATAAGCGTATCAAAGAGCTTATTGACGAGCTGTCGAGCAAAGAGCCTGATATTCTCGACGTGCAATTTGAGGAGGCGGATATTACTGATTTCTCTGATATAAGCGATTCGGCATTCGCCGACCCGCTTATTGATAATATTCAATGATTAATACTCACTGATAGTTACTTACTGAGATAGTTACTTACTGACATGCAGAATAAAGTCTATTTTAACCCTGTGCAGTTGCAGTGTATGTGGACTGCGGCTAATACCTCTGTTATGGTGTGCGGCCGTCGTACAGGCAAGACGGACGGAATGGCAGCACCATTCCTTCTGCGTTGCGTCCAGCGTATGCCGGGCAGTACAGGGGGCATCGTTGTTCCGACTTTTCTGCACGGCCTGACTAATACTATTCCGGGATTGTTAGCAGCGCTTAACAGATGGGGATATATCGAGGGGGTGCACTATGTCGTAGGCCGCAGGCCGCCTGAATGGTTCGGGCAGCCGATAATTAAGCCGGTAAGTTATCAGCATGTTATTTCGTTTTACAATGGCTCTGTAGCCGTACTGTTATCACAAGACCGGGCCTATGCCGCTAACTCGCTAACTTTATCGTGGTTACTGATAGACGAGGGCAAATTTATAGACTTCCAAAAGCTCAAGGACCAGACTTTGCCGGCAAATGGAGGTAACAAATTTTTCTTCGGTAGCAGGTCATCTAATCACGCGATGATGATTCTTTCCGACATGCCGCAGACCAAAAAAGGCAGTTGGTTTTTGAATTACCGAGAAAAAATGGATAGCCGGGTAATTGAGGCTATACAGGGACAGGTGTACGAAATATGGAGACTACGCGATAAACAGCGTCAGTTAAGGGCACAAGGCGCACCGGTGCCGGATTATCTGCAAAGTGAAATCAGACGTCTTGACCGTGATCTTAACAGATTACGGTCAGTGGCTGTGTATTATCGCGAGTGTAGCTCGATTGAAAATATCGAGTTAATCGGCGAAAAGTATATCCGCCAGATGAAACGTGACCTTACGCCGCTGACTTTCAGAACATCTATAATGTGTGAAAGATTAGGTGTGATGCACGATGGGTTTTACTCAAATATGACATCGAGACACCTGTATTCAGCTTCAGACCTATCTTATCTCGATGACCTATGGCATGAGTCTCTTGATACAAGAGGCGGTAAAAAACACATCATACTACCGTCACAGACAGTAGCATACGACGCAGATGTTGACCCTAACGCACCTATCTGCATAGGCATGGACTACAACGCTAATATTAACTGGATTGTAGCCGGTCAGCCGCGTGGTCGCCGACTGAATGTAATCAAGTCGTTTTACGTCAAATTCGAGCGGAAACTTAACGAGTTAGTCGATGATTTCTGTGCTTATTACCATAATCACAGGTGCAAGACAGTGATATACTATTACGATTCTACGGCTCTCGGACAGAACTACTTTATTAATAACAAAGACATACACGAGATTGTCGTTACAAGATTTCGACAAAACGGCTGGGAAGTAAACGACGTGTACATAGGCAAGCCGATGAGACATCATGAGAAATACACGCTGATAAATCTCGGTTTTACCGGACATAATAACCTGATGCCGTTTTTTAACAGACAGAACAATGATGACTTGATACTTGCAATGAATTGCGCAGGAATAGAAAACGGTCGTTTAGGATTTCAGAAAAACAAAGCAGGGGAAAAGGTGCCGGAAACAGAAGAAAATCTGCTCGAGCACCGCACAGACGGTACCGACGCTTTCGACACACTGTATATCGGCTGTGAGCGTTTCCCGCAGTCAGGAGGTACTTATTTTGTCGCTGCCTCGGTAATAGGTTGATTTGTGATATGAAACGCAGCGCAAAGATTGACGATATCATAAAACCGTTGGAAAAGCGCCATTCGCAGGCATACATCTCCAATGCTCTTCAGGTTGCAGACGTGTTCGAGTGGCTGATAGCTCAGTTCGATACACCGCCGCAAGACGTCATTGTATATCAGTCAACATTTTCAATTTCGGAGGAATTTTTGCGGCGTATGTACTTTATCAAACGCCGCTGTCCGGGGTCTTACAACGTCATAATAGACCGTAAGGCTCTCCAGAAAACTGTCTCTCTCTGGAAATTTATATCACAGGTGTATGACAGTGTGTATATATCCGACAATCACTCTAAAATATTAATCGTAGAAGCCCAGAACCGACGCTTTGCAATGATTACATCGCAAAATCTTACACGCGGTAATCGTGCCGAAAGTGCCGTAGTTTCGTCTGACAGAGAGCTTATAGACCCTCTGTTAGCCGACTTTCTGGACCTCGCTAAAAATAACTCAGTACCCATGCACGAAATCTATAATCTCCCGACGTCAGTCAGCCGCCCTGAAGACAGCGACCATGAGGATTTAACACCACAGCAAAGACGATGCCGCACAATCGAGAGGCTGGCAAGCTACTTTGTACCTATTTCCGACATCGCCGTAATGATAGACATCGATGTCGAAGAACTCAGAATGATGATTGCCGATACCACTACTCCGGAATCAGTCGCATACAACAGAGGAAAGGTAAGCTCTAAGATAGCAGTCAAGGCGCAGGAAATGGAACTTGCAAAGATAGGTTCACCGCTCGGAATGCAGTCAGTGAGGGAAAATCTGCTGATAATGGACCAAGACGAGGATTAATTTCAACTTTTTTATCGAAGATAATCACCGCGATTTTGAGTGTGTAACGATTGTCACGACGTGTAACGCCTGTCACGCTTTTTACTATGTTTTATCCGCTTTCTGTTCTTTCGGCAATTACAGTTCCGGCCGATGTTAATAGCCGTAGTATTCGCCTGTCATGTAATGGCGAGTCATTTTTTACCAACACTTATCAACTTACGGAAGAATTCCGGGTGTATGGCCTTGACGAAATCATACGTCAGTACATGCACGACAATGCGCTTGTAACGGCCACTGTCACCGTACATATTATCGCCGGTACTGCTACGATCACCCAGGCATCATACGATATTATATGCACCGGGCTGGAATTTGACGGAGATAATTTTGATAAGTCATTCCTACTTGACTGCAATTATCTGGAGATACCGTTTCTTAATCTCGGTAATGCTCCGGCAGGTGTCGCCGTCGCATGTAATGAGGCATCACTGTGTACAATGGCAACATACACAGATGACGATGTAACATCGTCTAACGTCAATGTTTCGCCGGGTGTATCAGTCATCGCGATACCGACGCCGGCAAAGCTTCCGGCAATGGTGGCAGTGACGTGCGGTGATCGCTCGGCATACCTGACTTTTTTGTCGGCTCTCCAGACCTATAATAGGGTAATCCTACGCTGGAGAAATACGTATAACGTACCTGTAATGGACAGTTTTCCGGCAAAAATTACGAAAAATCCGCAAAAATTGGAAAATCCTGTGCGTGTAGGTGGTAGGTTGCAGGCTGTAGGACTGTCGGAATCTCCTGATTATACCATAGACATTGCGGAAATAACGTATGATCGAGCCGTTGCCATGTTAGCTTTAGCTGAATCGCCGGAAGTCGAACTGCTCGTGCCGGAACCTGTACGATTTAGCACGCAAACAGTAGATATACCGCTTAATTACAAGGCTCGCAGAATTGTGGTCAAATCCATTGACGGCAATATATCAAATTCGCGCACCGAAAAACCATCTTTATCAATCAACTTTGCTTACACTGACTAACCATGCTGTTAATACCTGATAACGCGACTTTACGCAGTTTTATACCTAATACTTTCGCACCGTCTCAGAATCAAAACATAACACTGTTCGATAAAATGATTCCGATGTTGGCTGAGGCCGAAATCTGGATTACCGAACATTTGATTCCGGAGCATCTGCTACAAAAAATTGTTGAAGAAGCAACATCACAGACAGATATAATGTACTTCCTTCCACGCCGGCTTGTGGCGTTAATGGCCTGGAAAGCAACAATCCCGTCGATTGACATGGGAGTATCTAACAATGGTTTCGTCGTAACGGAGACAAATACACTTAAACCTGCGGCAAAAGCAAAAATAGACCGTATTATACAATCAGTGTCGGAATCAACTGATAAAGCGCTAAAAGCACTGATAACCATACTACCAAAAATACATGGGTGGAAAGACACACAACAGGCAGCAGCGTTTAGGGAAACTCTATTTCCGGATATTAACTATCTGTCTGCGTTAGGTATATTTACCGAACTTTGGGATTGGCATGAGGCAATAAAGCCTCAAATTAAATCCATAGAGGACAGAATAGCTGAAGATTATATATCGCCGGAACTCATGGACGCCTTACGTTTCGAAGCTCAAAATGGCTGCAAAGTAATATTTCGGCGTAGAATGATAGACCATTTGCGCTCGGTAGTGCTCAAAATCCTTCGTCCGACTCTGCCAAAGATGCCGTCACCACCGGTAGTACCTCTGGAAGTAACGCCGTCAGCGTGGGCGCAAATTCCGGAAATCGACACTGTAATGACTCTGCTTTTACGTAATCATCACGATTTCCCGGAGTTTTGCGGTACGCCGCAGGAACGCCGCCTGAACCTTAAACCATTCAAAAACCGTCAGGATTCATCTGCTTACATCTTTTAAACATGGAAACTATTGACATTACACTGCCAAAATCATGGTTGGCACTGACAGATAAAATGTATAAGACAGTCTGCAAAGCGTTTGCAGCCGCACAACTCTCGGTGCTTGATATTAAAATAGCTCTGATGTTACGATGGTCAAACATGACGATATGCCAATCGGAGGAAAATCATCACCTTATAAAGATTAAAACAGGCAAAACGGTACAACTCATAGAATTGTCAGACGAGGAGATATACAATATGAGTTATACAATGAACTGGCTCGAGGATTTGCCGCCGGTATCATTGCGACCCGCTATGATTTGCGGACGGCGGGCAAGAGACAAAGGTCTCGAAAGCATGACATTCGAGCAGTTTATCATATTAGACAATACGTTACAAGGCTATATAGCTACCCTTGACAATAAGCTGTTACTTCAGATCGGCAAAATATTATATCCTGATAATACTCTGTTGGGAATATTTCGCAGATTTCGGCCGAAGCCCTGGCAGATGACTGCCATATTGTTTTGGATTTCCGGAGCTAAAAAAATGTTTGCCAAACGTTATCCGACGTTTTTCCAGCCGGCCGCAGGTAAGCAAAAACGAATAGACGCAGACATAATTCGTCGCAACGTAGAGACAATGCTCAGAGCGCTTACTAAAGGTGACATCACAAAAGACAGACAGATACGTGATGCACCGCTGTATGCAGCATTGGCAGAGCTGGAGGCTATCGCTATCGAGAGCGAGCAGCTTAAAGCAAAGTCTAAAAACTGACCTTCAGGCGCAAAAATTTTTACCGAACGTCCTAACTAACCTTATTTTTGTAGAGATTACACCTATTATAATTTCGTGGCATGGAACAGTTAAGACAAGATATAACATCACTCAGGACAGAAACGAAAGATGGCTCAATTAATCCGGAACGTCTCGGAGCTATCCTTGATGCTATGGCAGACAAGGTGCAAGAAGCTACTGATGCAGGAGCATCAGTACCACCTGATCTGCTCGAAAGAGTAGACGCGATAGGTCTAACTGCAAACAAAAACTTTGACACCATAAAGACGTTACAGGCTGATAAAATTAGCCTGACGAACGGACTGACAACGGCGCAAAATGCTGCTACAAATGCTAAGTCCGCCGCTGATACCGCACAAACCACTGCTGATACTGCTAAAACTACTGCTGATGATGCAAAGACAATAGCTCAGGCTGCAAAGACTAAAGCCGAAAACAACACAACGGTTATCACATCTTTACAATCAGAACTTGCACAGGTAAAAGCAACCGTCGAAGCAGGTGCGGGTATAGATGTTCCGGTGGCGATGACCGAAGAAGAAATTGAGCAGCTAATAACTAATACTCTCACAGAAGAATCTGCGGACGCAGAAGATGTCTAATCATTAACTTAACCAACAAAGATGAGACAATTGCGATTTATGACCGCAGATCAGGTTAAACGAGCTTGCAATGCGGTAAAACTGTATATAGACAACATAAGTACAACTTTAGATGATACAATAAGAGCTTGTAAGACTTTAGTTAATACTGCTGCTGAAAAAACTGAGAACGCATTATCAATAGCAAACACAGCTAAATCAACTGCCGATACTGCTAAAAGCACAGCAAATACAGCTAAATCAACGGCTGACACTGCTAAAACTACGGCTACAAACGCTAAAAC
>CAMWVA010000044.1 GCA_947177575.1 uncultured Porphyromonadaceae bacterium
TACCGGCGCGAAGCTCGTCTCCGCCCGGAGCTCTGCTCCGTAAAGCAATCCTGCCCCAAAGCCAAGACTTTACCGGCGCGAAGCTCGTCTCCGCCCGGAGCTCTGCTCCGTAAAGCAATCCTGCCCCAAAGCCAAGACTTTACCGGCGCGAAGCTCGTCTCCGCCCGGAGCTCTGCTCCGTAAAGCAATCCTGCCTCAGCTCAGAAGGCGGAACTCCCCAGCCGCGATGCGCTCTGCGAAGCTATTGAGCTGCATACAAGCCTTTCTGTCCAGCTTCTCACCGACAGGAATATGCACTATCATCAGCCGCCCTTCAGCACAAACATTATAACTCACTCCGGAAGGCTTGAAGCGCTCCCCGAAAGCCTCATT
This sequence comes from uncultured Porphyromonadaceae bacterium, assembly GCA_947177575.1. Taxonomy (GTDB): domain Bacteria; phylum Bacteroidota; class Bacteroidia; order Bacteroidales; family Muribaculaceae; genus Lepagella. The sequence goes on from CAMWVA010000044.1 coordinate 373, forward strand.
GGTAAGATAGATTATCGCTCCGCCGTTAGCATAAGCCCAATCACGCACACGTTTCTCATCCTTACTGATAAAAGGCCCTACGAGCACTCCGTCATTATATACAGTCTGAAGCCAGCTCCGCTTATGGGCCGCCAGCTCGGCAGGTGAATACTTCCTACTGATTCTTACCGACCTCCCTTCAGGCTCGACAAGCAAGTCCCAATTACCATAAGCCTCGAAAGTATACCCGCCATCAGTGATATGGAAGCGACGAAACCACCCCGGATTTAGCTTACGAAGAAGATGACGACGAGGATTATCGCTTATGTAACTGAGCATACTGTCAAGCTGCCCTTTTCCACTTAAGAAAGTATCATGATAGTTATCAATAAAAAGCCGTATTCCCTCCTCATAACCTACCTCCGCCCAGCCACGGGAGCAATCATGTTTAAGTTGCTTAATAATCGTACCTAAATGAATATCGGTAGCTTCACGTACATACAGTGCTATATGCACATGATCAGGCATAATGCAGCGTCTCATAATCCAAATAAAGGGGAAATGACGCTTAAGTTCTGACAAAGCTTTATGAATCACCTTACCAGCCGGCAGAAGCTCGACTCGTGGCGGCCACTCACGATTTCCTATTTCTCCGACCACAGCCGAAAAATCAGGTATCCCCTCCCGCTTATTCAACACTATATGATATATACACTTACTACAATAATCATGCCCCGGACATCGCCGCCCGGCATAATCACGCCTACGTGAAAACGCCATAACTTCTCTTTTTGGTTATTAATACTTAGCACTCACACTCTCCATCTCCACCAATCTGCTGCCTCACTCACGGAGCAGAGCTCCGGGCGCCAACCAGCTTCGCCATGCACAAGACCTCACTCACGGAGCAGAGCTCCGAGCGGGAACCAGCTTCGCCATGCACAAAGACCTGACTCACGGAGCAGAGCTCCGGGCGCCAACCAGCTTCGCCATGCACAAGACCTCACTCACGGAGCAGAGCTCCGGGCGGGAACCAGCTTCGCTATGCACAAAAGCCTCACTCACGGAGCAGAGCTCCGGGCGCCAACCAGCTCCGCCATACACAAAAGCTTCACTCACATGCACAAGAGCTTCACTATAGGCTGTGGGAAGCTTTAAGATGGGAAGCTACACAGGAGGGCTGCCAGCGCCGGTAAAAGCCGGATTTTACCAGCGCGGAGCTGGTTTCCGCCCGGAGCTCTGCTCCGTGAGTCAGCTAAAGCCTTTGCCAACCAGCAGCCTTATTCCAGCCGGCAGCCATAATGGTGAAGATAATACAGGCGCAAAGATAGTGGCTGCAGGCCTCATACACAAACCCTACAAGTGCCTTTTATGAAGCTGAGTTCATTTTTGCACACTTCATAGCAAACTGACAGCACGAATTAATCGTTACACTTGCAAAGAGCCATTCTCCGGACAACCGCAAGGCGGCTGTAATCCCGCTGAGGGCCGTAATTAAATCAGGATTTATGGAAAAATTAGTCATCATAGGAGGAGGCTTCGCAGGCCTGAATCTCGTCAATCATATTGACAAAAGCAAATATCAGGTATTAGTTGTTGACCGTAACAACTTCCACTGTTTTCCTCCGTTATTTTATCAGATAGCATCTTCGGGTATATCTTCATCCAATATATGCTTCCCATTCCGTCGTGAGTTCAAGAAATACATAAATAAGAACCCCGAGCGTGACGTCACCTACCACATGGGTCACGTCAAAGGCATCGACCTACAGGCAAAGACAGTCACCACCAGTTATGAGACCATCACTTTCGACAAACTGGTCATAGCAGCAGGTACCACCAATAACTTCTTCGGCATGAAGGGACTGGGTGAAAATGTGTTTTGCATAAAGACTGTAGCTGAGGCAGAGCATACACGTGACGAAATACTCGACCGTCTTGAACGTGCAGCCTTAGCCACTGACCCGCAACGCCGAAAAGAACTCCTCAGTTTCCTCGTAGTAGGCGGAGGTCCTGCGGGTGTGGAAATAGCCGGAGCACTCGGTGAAATGAAAAAAGACATCGTGCCGAGGGAATATCCCGAGCTCAATCCAGATGACCTCAGTATTACCTTAGTGGAAGGTACAGGTAAACTGCTTGGCGCTATGAATCCCAAATCATCGGCCAAAGCTCTTAAGTATCTACAGGATCTTATGGTCAATGTACGTCTCAACACTATGATGACTGACTACACCGATAAAATGGTTACATTTGCCGATGGTAAAAAAGAATACTGGGAGACACTGATATGGACTGCCGGTGTGTGTGGCGAACCCATGCCAGGTTTCCCTACCGAAGCCATGGGACGTGGAGGCCGTATTCTTGTAGACGAATTCAATCAGGTAAAAGGCTACGAAGGCACTGTATATGCTCTTGGCGACATAGCTTTGATGCAGACTGAAAAGTATCCTAAAGGGCATCCGCAGATGGCTCAGCCGGCTATACAGCAGGCACGCAATCTGGCCAAAAACCTCAACAAAGGCCGTATGGAGAAACCTTTCGTATATAAAGACAAGGGCTCTATGGCTACTGTAGGTAAGAACAAAGCTGTAGCTGACCTGCCCGGCTGGACATTCGGCGGCTGGTTTGCATGGCTGCTGTGGATGGCCATACACCTTATCTCTATCTTAGGTATGCGTAACAAGCTCCATGTGCTCATCAACTGGATATGGAATTACCTCACCTACTCTACTTCACTGAGACTGTTGTTACGTCCTACCAAATATCCGCTTCGTCGTCACTGGGGTGACTGAGAAGCTATAATTGTCCACTCATAAACGATATATAATGATAAATAAATTATATAAAAATATCATGTTAGCCACATTCGTAGCAGCAATAGCAATAGGAGGAACAGCATGTTCCACAACAAAGCAATCAAATGATGAAGCTCTGCCTGAAGCTGTGCTGCCACAGGACCGCGAACAGATAGCTGCTCCTAAGGCTACCCGCAACTATACCCCCGCCGAATTACTCAAGGGTATAATAAAAGGTGACTGGGCTATCGAAAGCGTAAGCGGCAAACCGGCTATAGGCGAAGAAGCCCCGTTTCTGAAGTTTGCTGACGACAACCGTGTCTATGGCAATAACGGCTGCAATGTAATCAACGGCTCCTATAGATACAACGTAGCCGACAGCACCATCTCATTCTCACAGATAGCCACGACCATGCGCATGTGCGGCATGACAGGAATCACTGATGGCGAAATCAATGCGGCTCTCGGCGAAGCAAAATTCTACAGTCTGCAGGCCGGTGACAATGATCGCTATCTGTTGACTCTACTCAACGCCTCACATCAGCCCGTAATGACACTGATGCACCAGAACTTCCAATTTCTTAACGGCACATGGCGTGTCAGACAGATAGAAGGTGTTAATGTAGACGATCCGGATATATGTCTTGTCATAGATGTCGATGAAGGTCATGTACATGGCAACACGGGCTGTAACATACTTAACGGCTCGCTCACTACTGATATGGACGCTGCCAATTCACTCTCGTTTCACTCTATCGGCGTAACACGTAGAGCTTGTCCGGAACCTAACTTCCAGACACAGCTTATCGTAGCACTCGAAGACGCTTCGCAGGCAAGACCTGTGACTGCCGACAAAGCCGAATTACTCGACAGCTCGGGAAATGTCGTAATGCAGCTTGAACGTGTAGCGGTCATGCCTCAGTAATCTATTTTATCAAAAACAACCCACTCATAAAAATTTATGCCAGCAGAAGAGAGAGTCGACAAATGGCTTTGGGCCATGCGTGTCTTTAAGACACGCACAATAGCCACCGATGCCTGTAAGAAAGGTCGTGTCTCAATCGGAGGTGCAACTGTCAAACCCTCACGCACCATTAAAGTAGGTGACACAATCGAAGTCCGTAAGCCGCCGATTACATATACATTCCGTGTCAAAGCCCTTACAGCCAACCGACTCGGAGCAAAACTCGTACCTGACTATCTGGAGAATCTCACGCCACAAAGTCAGTATGATTTGCTTGAAATGACACGTATTTCAGGTTTCGTAGACCGTCAGCGCGGTATGGGACGCCCCACAAAACGTGACGGACGCGAAATGTCAAAATTCCGCGAAGAAACATACGCTGATTCGTTCTTTCTCGATTGGGAAGACGATGACGAAGAAGAGAATTAAAAATCTCAAGTATTTTACATACGCACAGCCCCTTAGGCATGTTTGCATGGCTAAGGGGCTGTGCGTATGTAAAATACTCCTAACCGATAGTATCAGTCTTCGAGATAATAAACTATATATGACACTACACGTACCTTCTTCAGATAAGGAGTGGAAGACGACAGATCATCAATTGAGAACTGTCCCTGTGTAGCTGTCTTCATCTTACCGATTTTGGAATCAGAATCAGCAGCAAACTTCTGTGCAGCCTCACGAGCCGCTTTTGTAGCATCGGCAATCATCTCAGGTTTTATCTCATTTAGATTACGATACTCATAATTTATATAGGAATTACTGTAAGGTATACCCTCCTTAAGCAATTCCGACTGACGATTGAGCAGCTCACGGACTTTAGTCACATTCTCAGTAGCTACAGTTACTGTACAGTCAAGAGCATACTTATACTGAAAATTCGACGAGCCATACTGATTGGCCGATGCATTATATGTATCCGGAGGATTAATTGATATATCTTCCTTAGCTATACCATTGCCGGTCAGAAAAGATACGATAGTAGCATTATTAGATGTAACCTGATCATAAAGACTTAGCAGATTATCACCAGCCACACGATACTGTATAGGCCATGTGACATAATCAGCTTCGACAGTTCGTTCAGACAGTCCGCGCACAGATACTTGACGATCACGATTAGAGAAATTATCAATTCCCGCCTTAATAAAAGCACCTACCGACAACAGACCTAAAGCTAAGATAGCTGACGAAATCAACGGAATTGAAGGCTTCATATTATTCTTTATCATTATAATATGTGTTTAGTGGGTTTATTCTCCCTGCTCCTCTTCTTTGGATTTAGAATCGTCAGTAGTCTTCTGGTCACGTGTCAGTATATCGACAAAACTCTTAGGAAGACGTACATTATACAGTCCTAAAGCATCGCGGAAAAGCGGTGCTATCTGTTCGTCAGTAAATCCGGCTATACCACACCCTATACGTGTGACATAAAAAGTAGTCTGGTCCCATTCTGTAGCCAGACGTATAAACTCATCAACGTACGGCTTGATAGTCTCGACTCCACCCTGCATAGTAGGTATAGCGTACGACTGGCCCTGAAGGCCGACTCCCTGTCCCATCACAGCACCAAAACGCTCAACTGCGGTACGTGCTGCACCTCCACAATGCTGTCCGGCCAGATTACTGCCGAATACGAATATCTCATCCTGATCCAGATGAGTGATGTTGTCAGGTGTATAATTCATAAATAATGTATGTTATTAGTAAATTTTAAGTAAAATATGCTTTATAACATCTGAGTGTAAACATAGTGGCCAGCAAAGGTGCTGACTACGGGTGCAAATTTAGAAAATTTTCGGCTATATTTCATTTTTTATCGGTTTTGATTTGGCCGTTAAGCATATTCTTATTAACTTGCACACATAACCAAAACCTAAAATCAAGTACCTGTAATATGACATACAAAGAGCTTTTCGGCGACCGTAAACCGGTAGTCGCAATGATACACCTCAAAGGACGTGACTTCGACGAAACACTGCAACGTGCCAAAACCGAAACTGAAATTTACTTCAATCATGGTATTGACGGAGTAATGGTAGAGGATTATTTCGGCACACTGGAGGAAGCCGAGGCAGTGTTAGCATGGCTGCAGGCTGAACATCCTGATAAAATCTATGGTGTGAATATTATCGATGACCACCGCCGTTCGTTTGAACTTGCCAACCGTTACGGAGCACGTTTCGTGCGTGTCAATACAGTGAGCGGTAATCTTCCGCCAAAGAAAGACGCTGCTTTAGCTAAAGAAATAGAGGAATTGCGTAAACGCCACAATGTCATGGTGCTCGGAGGCGTACGTATCCAGTCAAAACCCCTTGCCTCGGGACGTACCCTGAAAGAAGACCTACGTATAGCTACAGACCGTTGCGATGCCATCGTAGTGACCGGAGACGGCACAGGCCGTCAGACTCCCGAAGCCAAGATACAGGGTTATCGCTGGAACCTCAACGGATTTCCTCTTATGGTAGGCGGAGGCGTAGATACCGAAAACATAACCGAAACTTTCTCTCTGGCTGACGGTGCTATTGTGGGTAGTTACTTTAAGACTGACCACAAAGTAGGCGGAGATGTGGAAGCAACCCACGTCAAGGCTTTTATGGAAATGCTCTGAAATGAAATATTTCCTTTGCGGATTGGCTCTCGCTGCCGCTGTCATGCTGACAGCGGCAGCTGAAACCAACGCTGCTCTGCCCGGCAGCTTTGAAGCCGGGAAAGGCACTTTTCTACTAAACGGTGAGCCCTTTGTAGTCAAGGCCGCAGAATTGCACTATCCACGTATACCCAGGCCTTATTGGGATCAGCGCATCAAGATGTGTAAGGCCTTAGGTATGAATGCCGTCTGTCTGTATGTATTCTGGAATGCTCACGAACCTGTAGAAGGACAGTTTGACTTCACCGAACAGAATGACCTTGCAGAATTTATACGTTTGTGTCAGGCCAACGATATGAAAGTCATACTCCGACCCGGACCCTATGTATGCGCTGAGTGGGAAATGGGAGGATTGCCATGGTGGTTACTCAAAGATAAGGATATACGCCTGCGTGAAAACGACTCGAGATTTCTGGAACGTGTCGACAATTTTCAGAAAGCAGTAGCTGAACAGGTAAAAGACCTGACTATCGATAAGGGAGGCCCTATTATCATGGTACAGGTAGAGAACGAGTACGGCTCATACGGCGAGGATAAGGAATATATCGCTACCATACGCGACATACTGCGTCATCATTTCGGTGATGACGTCACCCTGTTTCAATGTGACTGGAGTTCAAACTTCACTCTTAATGGCCTTGATGACCTCATCTGGACCATGAATTTCGGTACAGGTGCCAACATAGACCAGCAGTTCGAACATCTTAAACAGTTACGTCCGGATTCACCGCTGATGTGTTCGGAGTTCTGGAGCGGATGGTTTGATAAGTGGGGTGCCAACCATGAGACACGTCCTGCCGAAGACATGATTGCAGGTATCGATGAAATGCTTTCTAAAGATATTTCGTTCAGCCTTTATATGACGCACGGCGGTACAAACTGGGGACATTGGGCCGGAGCAAACTCACCCGGTTTCGCACCCGATGTCACTTCGTATGATTACGATGCACCTATCAGCGAGTCAGGTCAGACCACTGAAAAATACTATCTCCTACGTAACACATTACAAAAATACAACGGCGGCCGTAAATTGCTTCCTATCCCAAAGACTATCAAGCCTAAGGCAGTCAAGCCTTTTGAATTTGATATGGTGGCGCCTCTTTTTCCGAATCTACCCGAGCCTAAACATGACCGTGATATACGCACTATGGAGGAATACGATCAGGGATTCGGTAGCATAATGTACCGTACTCATCTGCCTGCTCTACCAGATGGGGCTGTGCTGACAGTAAACGATGCCCATGATTTCGCACAGGTCTTTATCGATGGTAAGTATATAGGCAAACTCGACCGGCGCAACGGTGAGAAAACTCTTAAACTTCCTCCATGCGCACGTGATGCCAAGCTCGATATTCTTGTCGAAGCAATGGGACGTATCAATTTCGGCCGCGCCATAAAAGACTTCAAGGGTATAACAGATAAAGTAACTGTTACCGAACAGCGTGACGGACGTCAGTTTGTATGTGACCTGAAAGACTGGGAAGTTTTTAATCTCCCTGACTCTATGGAGTTCTATGATTCTATGGAGTATCTGCCTTTAGGTGCATTCAGTGCCGGTGAAGACGGTCGTCTGCCAATAGGTGTATATCGCGGCACATTCGAAGTCTCGGGGAAACCTTCGGATACTTTCCTCGATTTTGAAACATGGGGTAAAGGACTTGTCTACGTAAACGGTCATCCCCTCGGACGTATATGGGAAATAGGCCCGCAGCAGACTCTCTATATGCCGGGATGCTGGTTGCGTGAAGGTAATAATGAAATCGTAGTGTTTGACATCGTAGGTCCGCGTAAAGCTGTAAGCCAGGGGCTGACAGCACCGAAACTCGACAATCTCGCAGTATCCCGCCCACTCGTCCATCGCGAGGAAGGACAGCAACTCAATCTCAACGGTCTTACTCCGGCTCTCAGCGGAGTATTTGCGCCTGGCAACGGCTGGCAGACTTTCACTCTTGATACTCCGGTTAATGCCCGCTACATCTGTATCGAGGCTCTCGATGCTCTTGACGGCGGCGACCGTGCGTGCATAGCTGAATTCTATGTAGTCGATGCCGACGGCGAACGCCTGTCACGCGAGCCGTGGACTGTAGAATATGCTGATAGTGAAGACGTGACCGGCTCCAACCGCTCAGCCGATAAACTATTCGACCTACAGGAATCAACTTACTGGAGCACTGTCAAAGGCGTACCTTTCCCTCACGCCGTAGTCATCGACCTCGGCGACACCCACAGCATCGGTGCCATCGAATATCTGCCACGCATGGAGAGCAACGCACCCGGCGGTATCGGCAACTTCCGCTTCTACACCTCTGCCACACCCTTTCCGATTTCTCAGAGTTATCCGATTTTATCGGAAGCATCGGAGTTATCGGATTTATCGGAATCGGAGCTGTCGGAGTTATCGGAACTATCGGAGTTATCGGAACTATCGGAATAATCAATCAGTGAAGCTCCTCAGAGAGTAAGATAACTCTGATAGTTCCGATAAATCCGACAGCTCCGATTCCGATAAATCCGATGACTCCGATAGTTCCGATAAATCCGATTACTCCGATAAATCCGACCCCCTCACCCGTTATAGTGATTCATAGCGAAAGCCGCCCCGCTAAGACAGTAGGCTTTCACAGCTTCGGCTGCGCGTTCCATAAGGGCAGGCAGTTCTTTACGCTCCTCTGGAGTGAAAGAACCAAGCACAAAATCAATCTGTCCGCCACGCACAAAATCATTACCTATACCTATACGTAGCCGGGCATAAGCCTGTGTCCCTAACTGTTCAGCTATATTCTTAAGTCCGTTATGACCTGCATCGCTGCCACGCTGCTTCAGACGCAACGTGCCGAAAGGCAGCGCAAGGTCATCTACCACCACCAACAGATTTTCAAGCGGCAGATTCTCCTTATTCATCCAATAGCGTACAGCCACACCACTAAGATTCATAAAAGTAGAAGGCTTCAGCACGAGCAATTCGCAATTCTTGACTTTTATCTTCGCCATATCACCATAACGACATGATGCAAACGGCACACCGGCCTGTGCGGACAGACAGTCAGCCACCATAAATCCGGCATTATGGCGAGTGCCCTCATAGTCGGACCCGATGTTGCCAAGACACGCAATCAGAAATTTCTTCATATCACTATTACCAATTCCGGTCTGCTGTTTATCATCTGAAGCAGTACCGAACAATCGTCTAAACAGATTCATTAACACCGATACAAACTGTAAAAAGAATGGAGATGTATCGTGGCTTCCGGCCTGACACACCTCCATCTTGATTTTTTCAGATCCGGACACTTATTACTTTCCGGATAGTCTGTATTAACACCATTACTCGGCCTTGGCCATAGCACCACGGGCAGCACGAGTCAGCTGAACAGCGCAGACAACAGCGTTCTTAGCATTTACCAGCTCAAGACCCTCGAAGTGTAGATCACCTACAGCCAGCGACTTACCGAGACCTAAGTTATCAACATTGACAACCAGACGATCAGGTATGTTGGTATAAGGAGCTTTTACTTTCAGCTTACGCAGTGTCAGTGTGAGCTTACCACCGGCCTTAACACCCTCGGCGTGACCTTCAATCTGTACAGGTACTTCCATAGTGATAGGCTTATCGGGAAATACCTCAAGGAAATCTATATGAAGAACTGTGTCCTTAACAGGCTGGAACTGGAGATCTTTCATGACAGCCTTACGCTGAACACCATCTATATCAAGATTAATCTCGAAAATGTCGGGTGTATAGATAAGCTTACGTACATCTTCAGCCTTTACAGTTATATCAGTAGTAATGATACCGCGCTTGTCGTCAATCTTCGAAATTTTCTCGCCGGCTTTGAGTTCACCGGTGTAAGGAAGTTCAACTACCTTACCACCATTAAGCACAGCAGGTATTTTGCCCTCGGCACGGAGAGCCTTTACAGCTTTCTTGCCAAGATCAACGCGAGCCTCGGCTTTCAGTTCAAATGTTTTCATTTGTTGGTTTGATTCTAAATGTTGTGTTACTCAAAATAAGTTGTTTGCTCACAAGATGGAGCGCCTTTCGCCACAGTGCAGCTGAGGCAACAGATTTCCCATCACACGGAGGCTACTTACCGGTATGGCTTTATATAATGCTTAAGAAATGAAATCAGAGCATTAACGGCAACCATACCGAAAAAGCACCGCAAAGTTAATACTTTTTTTTATAATACACAACTCCGGTAGTCACACCCCGCACAGTGTCTTCAAAGAGCAATATTCACAGACTGTCGGGTCACAGGCCGCTACAAAAGGTTGCTGCTCATCAAAGATGCCGTCTACAAGATTTTTTATCCGCTCTTCGAAGTCAGCCGATACCTCCGAATAATTGTTTATCTCAGCACCGGCAATCCGCGGCAGTCTCTCTACCCTGCTGACGTCAGACTTACCTTCTTTTTCAGAATCTGATTTATTATCCTTCTTTTGTTTCGGCTTTGCACTGTCCTGTCTATGAATATTAGCCACATCATATATCTCAGAGCGTACTGTCTTTACATCTTTCAGACCGGGTGCCATTCTGTTAAGCATCCAGGCATAGAACATAAGCTGTAAGATATTTTTAGATTTTCCTCCGGGCCTGAAGACAGCCTCCATATTATCAGCTTCAAGACCTACATAACCGGTTTTGTAATCAATGATACGAAGCACTTCATGTCCATCATCGTCTTTTACCTTATCCAGACGGTCTATAGCCATATTAATGTTGACCATTCTCCCGCCTATATTCACCTGCTGTAGATCTTTTATCTCCACGCCAAGCAGCGTAACAGGTGCCAACTTCATATCATAACGTATTATACCTTGTATCTGACGTCTCAGTTCAACTGCCACCATAGCTGTCTCACCTGTAAGGGGTCTGTCAACCTCATCAGCCTCAAGATTGAAATGATTCCTGTTTATACATTGTCTTACTACTGTATCTATTCTGTCAGTATCAGAATAAAGACTCTCCAGATATTCACGACTGAGAACAAGCCCGGGCCATAGCAGACACTTGCGTTGCTTCGTATCAGGCACATAAAGTTCCATTATCGCCTCGTGTAGCACCGTACCCTGTGTGGCTGGGTCCATATACTCATCACTTTCATTTTCTGTACGCAGTCCCAACACATTCTCATAGCAAAAACGTGCTTGGCAGTCACAGTATGTGCGCAGAGCTGAAGCTGACAGATTGTATCCTGAACCGGGCACAGAGAACTCCTTTATCTTTTCACTTACTATACCCTTCTTAACAATATCGGCATCAGGCTTCTCTCGTCCTGTAATCACAAATCTACACTCCTCTTCCTTAAGATGTCCTTTGGCAAAGAGATAACGCAACTGCTGTACATAACGCGAAAGTTCGCCGGCTCCTCCGCCTCCGGCCGTACGGGAATCATAAAGCATTATCACACGTTTAGCCCGACTGATAAGACGGAAAAAATAATAAGCGAACAGACTCTCCTGAAAATTGGAAGGCGGCATACCGTAAGCCACACGTAAGGTATCGGGAATAAAGGTACGGCGACGCACTTTCATAGGAATTATACGTTCATTCATCGAAGGTATGATGAGTGTATCGAAATCAAGCGATCGCGTTTCAAGCATACCCATAACCTGCAATCCCTTAAGAGCATCACCTTCAAAATTGACCTGTTCACCTCCTAAAAGACGGTCTGTCAATGCAAGCACTGTTCGGAAATTAGCCTGTACACCCCGGTCATGCAATGTGTCGCGCAGGCGTCTGAGAGCATCACGATAGGTCTCGATATGGGCTATATCAAGACGTGACTTGATTATACCTCTGAGTCCCTGTTTTTCCAGACGTTCCTTTATAAGTGATAAGACTTCATCAATATAGTCTATTACCTCGCTCGGAGTAGCATCAGAAGCCAAAGTACGCAACACTGTCCCAAGGTCAGATGAGAAGGACGCCATTTCTTCAACAGTCACTATATAAGGGTGCGATTTTGCGATATAGTCATTAAGCTGTCCGATTACCTCCGAGCCAAACAACAGATGACTGAACGGATGAGCCAGCAACAGACGTAAGTCACTGTAATTAAATCCCCACTTTCCTTTCAATTGACGCTGACGCATATAACACTGCCGTAATAGAGAGACAAATGACATAGTCGAAGTCAAACGTAATGAATATCCCATCGTCAGGTTTAATTCATTTAATTCTTCTGGCAAAGAATAAAGTAATGGCAGAAGCAGATTTTCATCAGGCAGCACAACCGCCACATGTGCATCCTCGAAAGCCTTATCGGCGTCTCCGCCTACTTCCGCTATAAGTTGGGCTATTACGTCGCCTGCTATCTTGGCTTGAGTCACATTCGATGGTGAGGCTATAACACGTATATCTTCAGGCAAGCTATCTGCATCGCTCCTATGCAAGAAAGGCTCTGCCCATTCAGGACTCGGAAATTCGCGGCGGTTTACAGCTAAAAATCTTGTCGCTGTACTACCCGATGCATTCAGTACCGGTCCGCTACCATCCCAGAAGAAGTGAGCGAAAGGCTCGTCATTATCCTCGGATACAGTCATTGATGCAAGTCGGCTGAATATATCGAACTCCTGTGCGGATAGTGCATTAAAGCCTATAATACCGATATGCTGCCAAGGCAGAAGTTTTCGGCCATGTCGCCGCAGATTGGCCGCTGCTATACGGTAAGCCCCTCCGGTAGTGGCCAGTCCTTCCTTATCTAAGGCCTTATTAAGTTCTTTGTAAAGCGGATACATGGTCTCCCAAAGAGTAAGGAATTTCTGTTTAAGCGGTGATATTCCTCCCTCTTTATCAGTAAATTCCCGCCAGAATTTATCGGGGTCCGCCTCCATATCGACGCGACCGAAATATTCAGTCATGACTTTACGTTGTTCCGGAGTAAGAAAATTGGCTGAGATTTCACGCCAATCCTTAACGTTCTTAAATATCTCTTCAGCATTGACCCCGTAAAGGTCTATTTCGTCAAAATCCTGTAACAGACTTTCACCCCATGTACGAAAATGCTCGAAATCATCTCCAGACCCATTATCGGCTGACACCTCTAATCCACGCAACTGACAGTAACACCTGTATAGCAATAAAAGAGAATCTATCCGACTATTGACAACACGACCGGCCAACATCTGTATAAAATCGCTTATAGTCATTATAGCCGGAGCCACAACTGTGACACCTTTAGGCAATGTCTCCTTAAGATATTTAAGAAAAAAACGGCCACTTCGCTTATTAGGAAACAGCATACATATATCGGAATAATCCTTATACTTCGAGGCGTAGGCTTCGGCAACAGACTTTAGAAAAGGTTGAGAAGTTCTCATTTCGGCAGATGAACTGAATATTTATATAAAACAAAGTTAATATTTTTTTCTGAAAAACACAATAGTATATATGAATACAATCCTCAGGCCTGTCATAATATGACAGGCCTGAGGATTGTATTCATATATACTATTGGCGAGTTAATCAGGCTTCAGAGGTTTTGTTATCAGCAGTTCCTTTAGCTTCAAGATACATATCGTGATACGATGCAAGTATCTGATTGATTGCCTCACCTATTTTGACATAATCATCTTCTGTAAGATTAGCCAATGACGCACGCACACTCCAATCCGGACCTGCGAAACCGCTGCCGTTAAGCAACACTACCGAAGTCTCACGTGCGAGTCTTAAGACGAAGTCGAGTGGCTCGTTATTAGCAGCAAGCCATTGACAGAACTCTTCGCCGTAGAACTTGCGTCCCCAAACCATTATATCTATCTCGCTGTAATAGCCCACACGGTCGCGGTCAGGCAGAAGTGTGAAACCGGCCGATTTCCAAAGTGCATCAAGACGTGCATGTATCATTGACTGCATCTTCTTCTTATATACATCTTCTGTATCGACAAGACACATAAGAGCAAACATACTCATCTGTATCTGTTGCGGTGTCGAGAGACCGGCTGTATGGTTAAGAGCCACATCACGGGAATCTGCCACCATACGGTCTATAAACAACAGATTATCAGGTGTAGGTGTCATAGAACGGTAACGATTGTGAAGGTCCTGACGCTGTATAGCCGGTAGCTCGGCTATCATTCTGTCATATATATTATCTTTAGCCAATCCTATCACAGCTAAACGCCAGCCCGTAGCTCCGAAATACTTGGAGAAAGAATATACACAAAGTGTATTCTGAGGCAATTCATACATCAGCGAACGGAAGTTGTCGGCAAATGTACCATAAACATCATCTGAGACAATCATCAGATTCGGATTATCTTTCTTGACAATCTCTACCAACCGCTTCATACAGTAGTCTGACATTTTATAACTTGGCGGGTTCGACGGATTGACAAGGCAGAGCAGCTTTATCGAAGGGTCTTTCAGTTTATCAAGCTCTGAGTCAGGATACTGCCATAGATGCAAACCGTCTTTATCCATTTTGGAGGCTGTGATATTTACAACATCAAACTCAAAACGGTCCAGTTCAGGTATCTCAAGATACGGAGTAAAGATAGGTGTCATCAGAGCTATGCGGTCTCCGTGATGCACCAGATGATTAGCCTGTAGCGAATTGAATATATAACACATGGCGGCTGTACCACCCTCAGTTGCAAAAAGATCATACTCCTGTCCCAACCCCGGAGCATTATCGCCCATTTCTTTAGCCATATAGGCACGTATTATTTCCTGCGTATGCTCAAGTATACGTACTGGAGTAGGATATTCATCACCGATAATTCCCTCTGCCCATTCGTATGCCAGCGAATCCGGTTCAATACCAAGTGTATCGATACAGTAATTTATCGCTTCATCAAGCAGCAACGCACCTGGCAGAGCTGAATTAGTAAGCAGAAAACGCTTCAGACGCTTCATAGCACCCTCCGAAGCAGGCATACCGGCTATCCCCGGTTCATCTTTAAAACTCAGTCGACACTCACTGAGCGCCCACTGGCCTAACAGAAAGAATGCTTCACGAGGTGCCGTAGCCACCCAATCCGGATTACCACGACCGGCATTCAGAAACTGGTCTGTAGCCTTACGTGCATCCTTTTTAGCGAGTTTTATAAGTTCGTTTTTAATCTCGAACGGACTCATCTTTGAGAGCTCACGTTCTTTCCTTCTCAGATTATCTATCATAATTCTTATCTTTATAATTTATTTCTAATTTCAAAATCTCCAAAGCCCCGCCAGCGCAACCCCCTTCCCAGCACGAAGCCCAATCAGGTTAAAGACCTTATCCAGCTTAAAGACCTTGCCAGCGAAAAAGTTACGTTAGCGCGAAGCGGTTCAGTTCAAAAGCGAAGCTTTTGCAATCCATCCGCCCACCTCCTACATCATAAACACCAGCACAAGCCCCGAGAGTATCAGCAGTGTATTACCCACAGCGTAAGTAATGGTATAACCCATAGCCGGCACTGTCGATTTCAGACTGTCCTGTATAGCTCCCAAAGCTGCCGTAGTCACACGGCTGCCGGCCACACAGCCCAGATTAACAGCCGGATGAAATTTAAATACCTTATCACCAAGCAGTATGCCTATCAGCAGCGGCACTGTCGTAGCTATCGCACCTGCCACAAGCAGCTGCCAGCCAACCTGCTGTAGTCCTGATACAAACGTCGGACCGGAAGCTATACCTACAACAGCGATAAACATATTCAGACCTACATTATTGAAAATCCAGACTGCCGAATCAGGAATACGTCCGAATGTCGGATGCTTCGAACGAAGCCAGCCCAATACCAGACCTGCTATCAAAGCTCCTCCGCTGGTAGAAAGACTTACAGGCACACCTCCGATATGCAATGTTATGGCACCTATCAGAGCACCAATCACGATACCTAAACCTACAAACACCATATCGGAAGCGGTTGTAGGTCTATCTGCATAACCTGTCACCGAAGCGGCTGCATTGACATCAGCTACATGACCTGTCAAAGTCAGTATATCACCACGCTCAAGGCGTGTCTGTGACAAAACCGGTATGGAAACTCCACCACGCTTTATAGAAGCTATTATCACACCTCGGGCAAAATCAGACTGACGAAAATCAGCCACTGTCATACCTGCCACACGTTTTGAAGCTACCATTACAGGTATCTGTTCTACGGGAAAATCAAGCAAAGCAGCATCAGAGATTTCATGGCCTATCCATGATTCATCTTCGATGACAAACTCCCGTCTTCCTGACAGTACCACATCATTGCCTTTAGTAACTTTAGTATCAGGTGTCAGCGATGTAAGCACATTTCCGTCAACACGTACACGCTCCACAAACACACGACGTCCCTGTGAAGCAAGATAGTCTTCTATTTCCTTAACTGTACGCGGATTATCAAAAAAGGTACCATCTACTTTATAAGCTCTGTACACCACCGGATGCCAGGCGTTTATTAATGCAGGATCCGAATCACTCGGGTCCTGATTCATACTTCTTTCAAGATCTTCGGTCATCTGACGTACCTTTTTAGTACCGCCAAGCATTATAGGACCCAGCGTACCGAGTATCCAGGCCGAACCGATTGTACCGAAAATATAAGTCACTGCATAAGCTACAGGCACCAGATTAATCCAATCTGTCTTGTCGGCTGCCGACACCTTGAGAGTCTGAATAGTATCATCGGCTACACCTATAACAGCTGAGACAGTCTGTGCACCAGCAAAAAGACCTGCACTTTCACCTACATTGAAGTGGAACAGCGACGCCACACCCCATGTAGTCAGCAGACATATAACACACATCACCACTGCAAACACTACCTGTTTTATACCTGACCCTTTAAGCGAGGCAAAAAACTGTGGCCCGACGCTATATCCTATAGCAAACAGGAAGAGCAGAAAGAATACCTGTTTAAGCGGTCCCGGAACCGGTATATCAAGCTGCCCGACAAGTACACCGACAAGCAACACTGAAGTTACCGTGCCGAGTGAAAATGATTTGTACTTAAACTTACCGATCCAGAAACCCAGACCGATAGTAAGAAAAATAGCAATAGCGGGATTGTCGCGCAGAGTTTGCACTAACCAGTGTATTATATTCATAGTATAAAATTTAGTACAAGGTACGCACTGTCCGCAAACACAGGACAGATAGCTGAACAGTTTAAGATCACAGTGAGGAAAGGTTACAAAAAATGGTTAGCTTTATAACTACTACCCATTTATATATAAACATCTGCTAACGTCTATTGGTTCAGTAGTCTTACATAATGCTACCTACTCATTACTATTTGCTCATCTTATTCCTATAACCACTCCAATCTCCAAATTATTTCCAACTTCATATCTGATATATCAGTTGAATTTATTATTTTTGCAGTCATTAGATGACTTGCGTTTCTCCGACCTTAGAGGTTTTACCGACCGCAAGTCAACTTACTAAATACCAACCTTGCAGTCGCACAGCCCATGAGATTCTCCGACATTATCGGACACCATGAAATAAAAGACGCCCTACGCCGCATGGCAGATACGGGCCGTATACCCCATGCAATTATGCTGTCGGGACCGGCCGGTATAGGTAAAACCCGTCTGGCACGAGCTTTTGCCCAATATGTGCACTGCTCTAACCGACATGACGGTGACAGCTGCGGACGTTGCCCTTCGTGCATACAACATCAGGCTCTCAACAATCCTGATATGCATTATATCTATCCTGTATTGCGTCAGTCAAATCCTAAGCGTTCTGTCTCAACTGACTACATAGAGGAGTGGCGTAAGATGCTTACCGAAGATAGTTATATGGATTCTTCACTATGGCTTACGCTGCTTGATGCCGGCAACTCCCAGCCTGCCATATACGTAGACGAGGCTGATGACCTTAATGCCACAGCTGCTCTTTCGGCCTTTCGCGAAGACTATAAGATATTCCTTATCTGGCTTCCCGAACGTATGCGTCCTGAGACAGCCAACAAACTGCTTAAGCTTATCGAAGAACCCTTTGGAGATACCCTCTTCATACTTGTCAGTAATGACAGTGGCAGTGTGCTACCGACCATATTTTCACGTACACAACGCTTCAATCTGCGTCCGCTTACAGTAACCGAACTTACTGAAGCTCTGATAGCAGAAAGTATAGACAGGAATACTGCCGAAACTGCCGCTCAATTAGCTGAAGGCAGCCTGATTAATGCCCGTACTGTCGCCAAAGCGGACAACGATATGGTTGAATTTTCCGACTTGTTCAAGTCTATAATGAGAGCGGCATACGCCCGTAAACTGGTTATGTTGCGTCAGCTTACAGACAAAGCCTCCGCTATGGGGCGCGAACGTCTGCGCAGTTTCCTTACGTATTGTGCAAGAATGACACGTGAGAATTTTATCTGTAACCTCCATCAGAACTCTCTTAATCTCATGACTCCAGGCGAACGTGAATTCTCCATACGTTTCGCACCTTTCATACATGAAGGTAACGCTCCTCAACTCCTCACCCAGTTCAGTCTGGCAGCCCGGGATATCGAACGTAATGCCAACGCCAAGATAGTTATGTTTGACCTCGGATTACATCTTTGTGCGCTTATCCGGGCTACAAAGCGGCCTCCGGCGTGATTTAGATAAGTTTTATAATACTTATAGAATATAAGATTTATAAGATGAAGTGATTTAAACTTTTCGTTTTCGTGAAATTTTCTTAAGGAGTAATACTG
>CAMWVA010000045.1 GCA_947177575.1 uncultured Porphyromonadaceae bacterium
CACCCGCGTGGGGTGCGACAGCGGGAGAGGTAAATAAGTTATAATAAATAAGTTACTATATGGTTTGCGCGAAAGTATTATTTTAATAACGGAAAATATAAAATTAAAATTGTATTTTGATATAACTTTTTGAAATACAGTAAGTGCGAATGTACGGAGATTTATGTAACGCTTATGGTTCGCACTTGCTGTAAGGGAGTTCAGAGTCATAAAAAATAGGTGATGTTGGCTGTTTGGTAAATCCAGAATGGGTGAAGTCGGAACAGTTAGTGTTCAAAAGTATATTTTGTCCGTTTTTCTCACGAATAGAATAAACGAGAAATTTTTGACTTGTTAAGTGATTTTATTAACTGACCATAGAGTGGCTGTCCGCTAAAATGACTACTTTTGCCTATCTTTGGTTCGATTGTTTTGTCGGATAAAGGTCCGATTCCGCAAATAGAAATGACCATAATTTCGTTTTGTATCAAAAGGTGTTATCGGATAGTAATAATATTCTATGCTAAAGTCTCTATTTCTACTTTTTATTTGTATCATAGGCATACCTATTTATGCTGTATGCGTAGTTCTTTTATTTGTAATCGGAGCTATATTTGGATTGAGTTATGTTGATTCTTCGGTTTATGTTTGTGAATATGTACAACCAATATTTACTGCGATATTGGCATTGGTTTTCTTTATTATGGCATTAAGGAAGTTCTCTATCATTTATCGTCATAAGGCATGGGATAAGGTCATATTATTATTTGTTTGTTGTGTGACTTATATTGCCATATTAGGATATTGTATAAAAGAATTTATACAGCGAATTTCGACATATTCTGGAATGAGCAAGCGTCAGATTTTTGATTTTGTAGTTCAAAAGCTTAACGACATAGGAGACAATTATCCCAAAGGCATAATTAATCTTCCTCATGGAGATTCCGTAACCTATGGTTATATAATGGCAAATATAGAAGTCTACATTCTACCCATTTCTATTGTTCTTCTATGCGGACTTATACAACGGTACACCCTGAATAAACAATAAACGGTGTATGTTCATGGGCCAACCCTAGATTATCAGCGCTTTTATATCGAAGTAATCGGGAACAATCGGTTGATTACAGGTGTTGGAATAATGAAATAGAGAATAGTATGAAGATATTGATTTGGTCTGATTTTCAGTGCCCGTTCTGTTATATGGGTGAGAAAATGCTTGAAAATGTTCTGAATTCGATAGAGCTTTCGGAACCAGTGGAAATAGAGTATAAGTCATATCAGCTTGACCCGTCGGCTCCAAGGGTGCCTGTTGAGAGTATGACTGAGCATTTTATGTCCGGTCATGATATGGATGTCGCCGCGGCTGAGGCACGTATGGAGAAAATCACACGTATGGCTTCCAGTGTCGGTCTGAAATATAATCTGCCTGGTGTAAAGGTGTGCAATACAATGGATGCTCACCGGCTGATGAAATTTGGAGCCGAGAGACTTTCTCCAGGTAAATTGAAGAAATTAAACTTCAGTCTGTTTAAAGCTAATTTTGAGGATAATCTGCTTTTGTCGGATCCTAATGTTTTGGCTGAAATAGCTGTTACTGTAGGCTTGGAGCGAGATGAAGTGCTTCGGATGTTACAGACAGATGCATACGTCAAGGCGGTACGTCGTGATCAGGATGAAATAGATGCACGTGCGGACTTTGAGTTCGTACCTTATATGTTGCTTGATAATGGCTCCGTACTTCAGGGTGTAATGAAAGAGCCGGAACTCTCAGAATGGCTGAAAGATGCAATATTCAATAAAGAATCCGGTGGGTCTGTCACCACTACACGTGAGGGTTGCGGTCCTGATGGGTGCACGTTCTAATAAAAATTCCCTTTCTCGTACCTTTTCTGTGTTCCTCCGTTATTGTTAGAAAATTGAATATGTATGGATATTTGGTTGTCTGCTGGGCAAGTCCTCTTTGTAAAGCTGGAAGTATTTTACTGAAATTATTAATAGCTTTTACTTGACGTTCGTATAAATCAATGCCAAGGAAATTTAGTAACGCATCACGTTCTCAACCATTCTCAATAACTTTACGGGCAAAGAATAATGCCTTATAAGGATCTCCCTTAGATTTATCGATTATTATTTGATGAAACCATAGGATGAAGCATATTTCTTTAAAGGTAAAATCCTTCACACCCTGTGGAGGATTTTATTCAATAACTTCCCATATGTCGGATTTTAACTCTCCAACATGTTTGCTGCTCTTGTCTTCAGATTTCCGGAGGTGGAATAATCGTTCCAGAATTACACAATCCTGAATATACTCGTAGTTGCTGAGCTGAGAATGTAAGACCGTCAAGGTTACCATTATCACCAGCCTCGATTATAAAATATCCCGGGCTTTTGGTATTTCGTATATCATTTGCAAACACGCATATTGAATAGCTAACGTGCGTTTCATACGTTCATTTTCTATATCGCTAAAGAGCGATCTTATTTCTTCTTTTGTCAGAGGTATATCTGTATTATTTAAATTGCAAATTTACTCATAATTTGCGAATTACAAAATTATTAGATATTTGAGTCTAGAATTGACTCATAAAATTTATATATAAAACGGCTACTCAATATTAGGCAATCATAGACAAGGTAGGTGGTTTTTATGTAAATGTAGGTAAGAGGTATTGATTTTTTATTCTAACGGTGTTAAAGTCTCAGGAATTTTATCTAAATTTGTCTTTGAATCCAATGTATTAAAAATTGCTGACATGAAGATTTTTACAAATCTCAATGAATTGATAAAACGGCTCTATACAGAGCGTAAGTTGCTGCATGTCCTTTTTCAGGCGAGGTTGAGATTTGACTTCAGTTATGATGAGGCGGTAGAATTAGTGGATAATGAGAAAAATCTTCGTCTTCTTATTAACTATGGCGTCATACGGCAGGAAGGTAATCTTATTGAATTGGAGGAAATCTATCAGCATTTTTTTGAAGAAGTTCTCCGCTTAAATGAAGATATCACTAGCTCGGCTGTAAAGGAAAATCTACAGATACTTAAAGATAATATTGATTTCTATCTAAAAGAACGAAATCATCCGGAAGCTCAGGGAAAATATGTGGGCAAGATAATGCGCTCCTTGCGTAATATTGCAACCCAGGCATCAACCAAGACCATAGAGTTAAAGCGTGTAATCAATGATACTTTCCGGCAAGAACGTAACTATGAAATCAAACGGGTAAAACTGGAGAATTATTTTGCTACCCTCGAGAGCATATCGTTGCTTATACGACAGACCGAACGATTGCTTGACGAAAGAAGGGAGCCTATAGAAGTACTGACTACAGACGACCGTATTACACGCCTGATTCTTGATGTCAGAATCCAATTCAAGGATATATTCCATTCTCTAATAGAGTTGGAGCATACCATACGTGACTATCTGAATCAGATTGACGCGCACAACCGATTGGTAAAGCATATCAGAAAACTTAAGTATCTCAAAGATCAACTGACGTGGGAGCAAACTACAAACGTTTGCGAAATACTTGACAGATGCAGTCATCCGGTTCTTGAAAGTACCACTTATTATACTACTAAGGTATCTCTTTCCTACCTTCGTAATTTAGATGGAGCAATCGAAATTATTGACGAGGTAAGAAAGAACATATCCCGATTAAGATACCTGAAAAATACCCCTGTAATTCCATTAAAAGAAAGTGAACTGAATGCAGTCTGCATTATTGAAGACTTCGTTGATACCAATGCTGTGGCCAATGCCTTCTTCGCCTCATCGCAAGACCTCTATACGTTTGTGATAAATTATCCGTATGTACAACCGCAACAGAAGGAACGAAAGGTGGAATATTATCTGGAGATAGTACAGAATCATTACAGCAACCTTCTTGTCACAGATGAGTGGCGTCAGGATGGAAATGTGGAATACCCTTTAATTTACAATCTGCTATGAAATATGAACAGCAAGTTTTTGATCGACTGAGTAAAGGTGGATTCATATCTTCTGACAGTGTGGATGAGTCTCTGCGTCGTATATTCATAGATATAGATGAGTGTCGGGATGAATATGCTGATTATTTTTCACGTATCGGGTTTATACTCGAAGAAGGTAATCAATACTACTATTTCTCCCGGAAAGAATCCAAAGGTTCGATAGCTGAAAAATTAAAAAAATTTGGTCACTGGGTAGATGTGCTTGATTTTCTTAAAGCCTGGGAACCGTCATTTGGTCCGGGTTTTACTTTCATGACTGCAGACCTAATTGTGAAGATTGATTCTGACATAGAATTACGCGATAAAGCATCCACTCTCTATGACAATAAGGTGCGTCATGATGAAATTGCCGAGCGTCTTGTGGAGGAGTTAGCCAAACAAGGCTTTACCGAAATTATTGATGATGTGGCCAGACGATATAAGGTTACCGCAGCATACAGGTATCTTGAAGACATAGTAACACTCATAGCATTTAACGACGATGAGATCACTGACTAAAATCGTATTTATCAACAGCGCCCATATCCGCTATGGTGAAGTGGCACTGGATGGAAATGTTCATTTTATGGGTACACAGGGCGTGGGTAAGACAACTCTGTTACGAGCGCTTCTTTTCTTCTACAATGCGAGAAAAGACAAGTTGGGCATTCGTAATCAGGGGCAACGGTCCTTCGATGACTACTATGTTCCTACTCCCGCTTCATATATTGTCTATGAGGTATCGCGGGGTGAAGAACAGACACCTTTCAGCGTGATTATTTTTCGCCGTCATAGCAAGGTGGCATTCCGATTCGTGGATGCGGCCTATGACAGAAGATGGATTATTGATGATCTTGGTATAGTAGCTACAGATCCGCTGACAGTTAGACAGCGGATACAGAACCAAGGCATTGACCTAAGTAACATAATAGATCGCTACAGTCAGTATCTTGATATCATTTATGGTAACCGTAGCGCAAAGATGTCGAAAGACCTGCTAAAGTATTACCTGCTCAAAAGCCAGCAGTATCAGAGTATTCCGCGTATTATCCAAAACGTGTTTCTAAATGAACGCGTAGATGCCGGATTTATCAAAGATACTATCATCAGTAGCATTTCTGGCGATGAAGAAAAGATAGCTGTAGACCTCGATTTCTTCCGCCGCAGACTTGCCAGTTTCAGTGATGAGTTGAAAGATATTTCACTATGGTCGTATAAAAATAAACAAGGGATTGTCGAAACCCGGCGCGATGCTGACAGAATAATTGAGATTGCCCGTAAGATTTCTGCCGGCGAATTCTCAATGCGTGAGCAATGCGGTATGCTTATCTACTCAAGAAATAAAGCGGAACGGGATATACCTGTCCTGAAAAGTAAGATTGAGAGAAAGAAGACAGCCATAGATGAACTTACGCAAAAAATAACATCGGCTGAGTCTGATTTTACTGAAGCGCGTGACAGACTTAACGAGAAAATAGCAGTGCTTGACAGCAAACTGAAAGATGCTGCGAAGATGAAGAAAGAGTATCAGAAAATTGGTATTTCTGAAATGATAATCCGAGTAGAATCATTACCGTCATTGCGTCTTACTTTGCAACAAAAACAAGAGCTACTCACACAACTTAATGTAGAATATCTGTCCATTACGCAAAAGTATAAAGCTCTGCGAGATCGATTGGATCTTAACTTTCAACAATACCGACAGAAGAGAACTGAGGAGCTCAACAAGGCAAAACAGGAATTAATTGATAGAAGATTTGTAAGACTTGAACAACAGACCAGACTTCAGGAGGATATTAATGATAAGTTCAAGACGCTAAAAGAAGAGATTGACTTGAAGTTAGTCGAGTGCCGTGAACGTCGGCATGAGCAGGAATTATTGCGTCTTGACGCTTCAAAATCATCCCCTTTCAAATATGAACTAGAAGCTTGCAGAAGCAATCTTATTAAATTAGAGAAAGAAGAAAACTTACTAAAAGAGGAAAAACTGCATAAAGAAAACAAGTTGGAGGCACTGATAAACCAGTTAGAGATGGAATGTCAGCGCCTTGAAAGTGAGTATAACACACAAATCCTATCTTTGGAAAATCAAATTAATGGCTTGATAGAGAAAGTGTCTTCAGAACAGGTATTGCTTGAGAAATCGAAAGGTTCTTTCTGCGAATGGCTCGACAACAATGTAGAAGACTGGGTATCATCCATAGGTAAGATTGCAGATGAAAAGGAAGTGCTTTATAGTCAAAAACTCAATCCTGAGCTTGTTCCTGGTAACTCATATACACTGTTTGGTGTTAGAATTAATCTTGACGAGATAGAGAAAGAGGTGCGGACTCCGGTGATGATAGAGGAATATATAAATACTATTGAGACAGAGATAAATCTCTTATCCATTGAAATTAACCAACTTCGGGAAAATAAGGAAAACCATATCTCTGAAATAGGAAAGAAAAAGCTTTCTGTGCTCAAGTCATTGCAAGCAGACATAGATACTATTACACAAAAGATGCAGATTTGTCGACAGCAGTCACAGCAAGTGAGCTTGCGTATGGCTGAAATCGAAAATGATGAAAAAGCCAGATTGAAGGAGATTGATGAAGTGTTTAAAGCAAAGATTCAGGAGCTTACTCTAGCTATAGAATCCCATATTGCAGAACTCAGGAAAATTGATGATCGTTGCAAACGGGAGTTAAATGCCATCTCAAAAGCTGCAAAGGAAGAAGATAGAAAGGATCAAAACCTTCTTGATAGGAAGGTAAAGTCGGTTGACGATGATATCAAGCAATTCAAAAATGAAACTTACATTAAGCTCCGACAGCTTGATAAAGATGAGCGGGCAGAACTTTCAAATGCCGGAGCCGACACCGGAATGATAAAACAAATAAATAATGAAATCACTGAGACAGAGAGTCGAATACTTGTGATTGAAGAAGAACGGGAACAAGTAGCTGTCTATAGAAATATCTGCAAGAGGCTGCTTGACCATGTACCACAATATCAGAGCGACAAAAAGAAACTGGAAGATAAGAATACTTTGCTTAGACAGACTCATGAAAGACGAAGAGAAAAATACGAGTCGAATCGTAAAGCCGAGATGATTATTCTCTCGGAGCTACAGACAGCATTAGAAAAGGCAACAGAATCCGTAAGGAGAGCCGATGATTTCATAGCATCTGATTCTTGTCCGGCTGAATTAAAAGAAAGCCAACAGATTTCTACCGATCTTGATTGTATTACCCTTGTAGAGTCGATAAAAGAATTAATTGGAGAAATTTATCGCTATACAGACTCGCTTAAAACCTTCGTTAATGATTTCCGACGCCAGTTTTCTCAAAACAATACATTCAAATTTCCTACGGAATTTGAAACTACTACACATTACCGGAATTATGCGGATAAACTTGAGGAATTTGTGGTAAATAATATAATCCGAGAGTTCCAGCAGGTTACTAACAATATGTACCGGGACATATTATCGCGTATCGCGACGGATTTCAATGTCCTGCTTGGTAGGGAATCAGAGATACAGCGTATAGTCAGGGATATAAACTATGATTTCTCACGCAAGACTTTCGCTGGAGTTATACGCAGTATTGAACTTCGTCTCGAAAGGAATACGATGCCTATTATCATACAGTTGCAGAATATTACAGATTTCTGGAATGCCCATCAGTATGACATCGGTGAACTAAATCTTTTCTCAGGCGAAGAACACGATGTTATCTTTCGCGATTCGATAAAGTATCTCAAATCATTGAACGAAGCGCTGACGCATGCTTCTGACATAAGCAAACTTCCCCTTGAACAGACTTTCTCGCTCAAATTCAAGATTGAAGAGAATGATAATTCAACTGGCTGGACCGAGAATATAAAGGCTGTAGGTTCGGAAGGCACTGACACTCTTGTGAAGGCTATCATGAATATACTGCTGATAAGTGTATTCAAGAAGCGTGCCGGTCAGGCCGGTGACTTTCGTCTGCATTGCATGATGGATGAGATCGGCCGCTTGGCGGATGAGAATATTCAGGGAATTCTGAATTTTGCCAACGAACGCGATATCTATATCATAAATTCCTCTCCAAAATCACACCGGCCTCTTTCCTATCGTCGCTTGTATTTGCTTTCTAAAGATAAGGAGGCAAATACTATCATACAGCCTATTCTTTCCACCCGGGAGGCCGAATTGCTATGAAACTGACATTACGACTGATTAAAAACCTGCAACGACTTCTATTGGGAGAAGCCATTCCTTTCTCAGCTCTTCCTAAATCACTGACGGAATCACTTACCGGAGAAGGATTACTGTCTGTTACACATCATGGTATCAGACGGTGCCTTATAGCTCCGAATATTGCTGTATTAGCTGGAGCACTGCCTCGGTATAATGAGGCACTCAGAGACTTGAATGCTGCTGTCAGACTGCTGTCAGAAGACAATTCCCGTGCTGCTCAAGCTGCGCTATCGGGAAATTCTAAGATACGTAGCCAACGGACTACTCCGGGCTTCCTTGTGAATAGTTACACCCGTATCAACTGCCTACTTTGTGGAAAACCTTTTGTAATAGAACCGGCAGAAGGTAGTGCTGTATACATAGCAGATTGGCAATCTTTTGTACCCCCAACCTCTGTCTTGATTATCGGAATAGAGAATACTGAAAATTTTCTTAGGATACGCGAACAGAAAAATCTATTCAATGATACCCTGAAACATGATGAATCGGTAATACTCTTCGTATCAAGATATGCGTTTTCCTCAGACTTGACGGATTGGTTGACTTGTCTTCCAAATAGATATGTTCACTTTGGAGATTTCGATTTGGCTGGTATAGACATCTTTATAAAACAGTTCAAGTCACGTATTGGTGGAAGGGGATCTTTTCTTATCCCCTCCGATATAGAACACCGGCTTAAGTATGGATCAAGAAAACGTTACGACGAGCACTATCAAAAATACTCGAATCTTACCGACTCAGATCCTGCAATCAACCATCTCATCTCTTTAATTCACAAATACCGACGTACTTACGATCAAGAAGGGTATATTACACCTCACTTATAAATAACATTGAAATTCAATTAAAGCAATAAATACTCTTAAGTCAAGCAGAAGTTAAATACTAAAAGTGCATCTTCCAATCCCCGTTCATTGTAATCCTCTGTCATCGTCAGGAGATTGAATGTGTATGGATCTTTGGTTGTCTGCTGGGCAAGGTCGTTTTGTAAAGCTGGAAGTATTTTGGTAAAATTGGTAATTAATATTCTAACCATTTGATGGTATAGAATCTTTTATAGGTGATTATTTTTAAAATTATTAGACTATAATAACTGTATTCAGTTTAAGGATTGTGTTTTGGAGTTACTGCTCCTCATAATTCGCGTAGAGGTAGATTGATTTGTTTTTATTGACGAGATCACAAAGGAGGGTAAATGTTTCGTGAGAGATTGAGAAACAGCCCTCGCTAATGTATTTAGTGACAGGCATAGGTACACCGATTGAAATCGGATCTGCGGCAAACGGGGCTTCGTGTATTACGATACCTCGTGCAGCGGCATTGGAATTCGTAGAGCTTAAACCGTCTATTCTGATACACGGAAAAGGTATGGTGTGTAGTTTGTCAACACAGCGTAGGCGGTAGGTACCCAGACTTGAGCACATGCTACCCGGAGTATTTGAGAAAACCGGTTTATCTTCTGTGCTTCCGCCTCCGCAACCATGAGCACATTTCGATGAGGATAATAGCGAGTCGTTTCTGTTGTCGTAAACAAAGAATCTCGGATAGGCATTTGAAATCGAGAAATCTACAAATACCGAAATATCCTCTCCATACTTGGCTTTATTATGAAATTTACTGATAACTTCAGCTTTATCAGCAGTTTTCTCATTCATACCGCTTCTGAAATAGTTTAAACCAAACAGAACGATGATAATTACTATAAGAGCGTAACCGATGAATTTAACCTTTGCTTTCATACTTCAATCTAAGATATTAATGCCATAGATTTATCTCTTTGACAGTGCAAAATTAGCTTTGTCTATTCAGTATTTCAAGGAAAGAGAAACTGAATGTATGAATACAGGGTTTTGATGTATAAGTCCGTAATATAGACATGTAGCTAATGGAAACTTTGTCTGTGCTGTAGCTTATTTCGGAGTAGACGAATTGGACTATGCTTTTAATAAGTCTGAAATATTTAATGCGCCTGACCTCGGGGACAGACGCATTATCTTTATGTGCTGAGAAAGAGGTGTTGGCCTTTATTCTACAAATGTAGCAAGGCGGGTGTAAAATGTGGGATCTTCGCCTGTAGTAAGGTCTACGAGTTTGCCTTCGGGGTTGATGATGGCTTTGGTAGGAAAGCCCTCGATTTTATAGGCCACGTACAGCTCTTTGTTATCACCGTTGTAGAGATTCAGCCAGGGTATCTGATGCTTTTTAACTCCGGCACGCCAGTCAGCCTCCGGTTCGTTACAGCCGATACCGATTACCACAATTTTGTCCCCGTATTTCTTATACGCTTCTTTCAAAGCCGGAAAGCCTCTGATACACCAGTCACACCAACTGCCCCAGAAGTCGAGAACTACCCATTTGCCACGAAAATCTGACAAACTTACTTTTTTACCATCAAGGTCAGGAAGTGTAAAGTCGGGAGCAGTGATTGTGCCGGAGGCTACTTCCGCCTTACGTGCTTCTTCAGCTTCTCTATCTTTCAGCATCTCTTCCGCTTGCTGGTTATATAATATAGCGTAAGGCATAAGAATAGACTTTTTTGCCTCCGGGGTCATATTATCATAGGCATTTTTGAAGTCGTCACCGCTAAGGTCAAGAATAGCAAAAGGTATAGCCGGGCTTTTAGGATTGTCGGCTACGAATTTTTTGATTGCTGCGTCATAGCGATCCATTATAGCCTTCGTCTGCGCTTCTGAAACATTCTCATTATTGTTAACCAGATAGAAGTATTCCTGCTGGATAGGTCCTGTGATTGATAAGAGTGTAGTGAGATCTTCCATCAGCTGTGTGCCCTTTACTTTATAGTCCAGCGGCTCGAAAGAACTGATACTAACTTCCAATTTGTCATTGGGAGAAGCGTAAAAATCGGGCTCCATGCGACTCATTACCGGTGGTTCTATATTATATCGCGCAGCTCCGGCCGGATCAAGTTTCATTCTTGCCACACCGTTTTTGACTTCCAGTGTGTCATAAACCACTTTAAGGTCTTCCTGCTGTTTAGCATTGAAGACATTGTCGATTGTCACATGACTGACTACCAGAGTCTTCTCCTGAAAGTCTTCCGGAAGCTGGATAGTCACATCACTGTCATTGTTTGAGCAGCCTACCATTATCAAACTTGTAGCAGCCCAAAGAATTATCCTCTTCATTTTAATTTACTTTTGAAATTGTATAAGTATGTGATGAAGTGCAAAGATAGTGATAATTCGTTGGTTAGTAAAAATTTTTTCAGTATTGGGATGTCAATAATGTATATTCTCATACTTTTATTTAATTTTGCAGAGATAGTTAGGAAACATTCTTAGAGTGTTTCTTAACTATCATACAGACGGTCTAGAGACCATGTATTGGTTTTTTAAAGTATCGGACTGATTTTTAATTACTAAAGTGTTTATTACCAACTAAAAATAATGTTTTATGAATCTGCTGACTTATATCTGTTGCACAATAATTATCATTGCCTTTCTTGTAGCTCTGTTCTATATCAGAAAAGTAAGACCGGATGATATAAAAAGAAAACGTAACTGGATGGAACAACTTCCTTCCTTAATGTCCACTTTGGGTGTGGTGGGTACTTTTGTGGGTATTACGGCTGGTCTCATTGCCTTTAATCCCAATAATCTGGATGCCAGTATACCGGAACTTCTGCAAGGACTTAAGACAGCTTTCTTTACATCATTGTTAGGTATGATCGGTTCAATTTGGCTTAACAGAGCTTTGAGTAAAAAATTATCTCACGAGAATCCTGAGTTTGACTTAAGACAGGCTGTTCAGCTTATAGTCGATACCCTGAATAACAATCATACATCATTACTTTCGGCGGTAAAATCTCCTGTTGGCTCTGAGGGCGAAGTAGAAAGTCTGTATCCTGTTGTCGGACAGATTAAGAATGACCTTGCACGGATAAAAGAGTTAATGGTTAGTATATGGTCGATTCAGAACGATATAGAGCAATTGAAAGGTTTGTTGACATCTGCTGCACAGATCAAAGAAAACTTAGAACAATTACAAAGTCTGCGACTTGACACCGAACAGGTTAAAGATGATGTGGAGGAAATAAAGGGTATATTTCAAGATATGCTTACTGCTACACAAAGTATCAATCGTGATCAGGAGAAAGCCCGTGCGGTGCTGATGACAGCAACAGCCTCGATAACAGTTATGGATAATAATTTAGAAGAGATAAAAAATAAACTTGATTGTATTACCTCACGGGAGGAAAATCAAAACTCTTTAAATTAAAAATTAATTACCGATGATAAGAAATAATCCATGGTTATCAGTATCAGATCTGATGACGGGTCTGATGATAATTTTTCTTTTCATAGCAATTGCCTATATAAAACAGGTAGACAGCAATCAAACTATACTAAAGGATTTTGTTGAAAATAAACAGGAACTTCATGATAAACTTATTGATAAATTCAGAACAGAATCCAAAGACAGCATTATTGCTATCGGTGGTGATTTATCAATGCGCTTTCAGAAGGCGGAATCCTTATTTGACGACGGCAGCTGGGAGTTGAAACCTGAATTTAAAGCACAGTTAGCAGAGATTCTTCCTAAATATCTTGATATACTTTTGAATGATTCGCTGAAATATAAAATCCGTGAAATCAGAATCGAAGGTCACACGAATGATGTGCCTTTCCCGTCGATTGATTCAGACCCGTATATGGCGAATCTTATACTTTCGCAACGTCGTGCATTAAGTGTAATGTATTTTCTTAAAAATCTGTCGGAATACGAAGGTTACTCAGAAGAAGATAAAAAGTTATTGGAATATTGGTTTACAGCTAATGGTCTATCATACGGTCATGCTTTAGATCATAATGGTGACTATGCCTTACTTACAGGCGAACCTATTGATAGGGAAAAATCGCGTAGAGTAGAATTTCGTATTATAACTTCAGGAGAAGAATTACTGGAAAGTTTTGTAGAAAGATCAAGATAAGATACAATATGATAGAATATATTAAGAGAGAAATATACTATAATGACAGGTTATCACGAATTCTGAAAATAGTATCAGGCATTACAATTATAGAATATGACGGTGCAAATGTTGACG
Source organism: uncultured Porphyromonadaceae bacterium (assembly GCA_947177575.1). GTDB lineage: Bacteria > Bacteroidota > Bacteroidia > Bacteroidales > Muribaculaceae > Lepagella. Next base: position 13,255 of record CAMWVA010000045.1, read on the forward strand.
GCAGTATTGGTGTACTTGAATTTCTGGACACATTCACTGACCGGCAACAGCTTTGTATGAATATTATACTATTGGGTGATACTAACGATAAAATTCTGGATAATGAGAAAAAATTGAAAGCGAAATGGCACAGCCTTAATATTATACGGACAGGCAACCGCTGGGATAAACAGAACTTTGAGACTCTGAATATTTCAAGTATTCTAATTCTTCATATTCTGTTTAATATCAGTAGTGAAAGAGATAATACTTCGCTTGGTAGGCTTTTCAGATTTCAGGAACATCGTAATAAGAAGTTGATACAGTCAATAATTGATTCCACACGCTGTGCTTATTATGCGTCGTTTATGAAATCTGAAACAGATAATTTGTTTGACTGTCCTGTAACTATTAATTTTAAAGGCACACTTGACGATTTAAGATTTACCGCTTCAGGAGAGCAAAGATGCACCTCTACCCTTTTTTGTTCGGACAGAAAAGAGTATATGGAACATGCCATTGAACATCTTGATCCTAAAGATTCGTTTTTCCTTTGTTTTGATGAGATGGAAAGCGGTTGTACAGAATGTAATCAGTGCGGAAATTATAAAGTACAGAGATGCTGTCCAATGGCCCAATGTAAAATAGCCGAATTTTATCATATCGGTAATTTTATTGACCATAACGATACCATAGCACATCAATGGTACTTAAAAGCTGCCAGACAGTCCTATCAGCCTGCTTTAATAGCTGTGGCAAATGACTTGATGAAAGGCACCGGATGTAAACAGGATATTGTCAGGGCTGTTAAGATATATGCTTCATTTGCTTCTAAGTCTGCATATAAGTATCTGGCTCCTATGATAATAGAAACAGTTGAGAATAATGAGGATATTTCTCCTGTTACTGCAATTAAATTTATAGCCATGCTTGCTAATGAAGGTAATACAGAATATATAAAAAAATTAGCTGATGCTTTTGAGAACGGCAGATATGGCTTACCGGTCGATGAGGAACAGAAAAGATATTGGGAAAATCTTTTAGAACCCAAATCGGAGTTACCGGTTGGTCGTGCGAACAACAATCAGATGACTACGCTTATACATAGTGCTGAAAACGGTGATATAACAGCACAGATAAAGTTGTGTGAGTTATATTTTTATGGTGAAACCTTTCCGGTAGATTACGAACAAAGCGCCTACTGGGGTGAGAAAGCACTCGCACAAGGTGACAGAAGCTGTCGTTTTAAAGTAGCCTACTCGAGTTCCCGGTTCGGTAACCGGTCCAGAGCTCTGACCTTATATTCTCAATTAGCTGAAGAAGGAGATTGTACGGCTATGAATAATCTCGGGTATGTAGAGAAAGACCTTGATAAGAAAGTTTATTGGTTTAAAAAAGCTGCTGACTCCGGAAATTATGTAGCTCAATACAATATAGGGCTTTATTATAAAGAAGGTAGAGGTGTTGAGCAGTCTTACAAAGAGATGTTTCATTACATGGAGATGTCTGCTAAAAACGGTTTCGAACCAGCAATGATTGAAGTCGCCCGGCTATATAAAAGAGGATGCGGCGTAGAGAAGGATACTGATAAAATGCTTCATTGGTATGAAAAAGCTATCGCTAAAGGAAACGTTGCTGCGATGCTGGAAATTGCTTTTCTTTACCGGTATGGGGATTATATAGCTCAGGACTCTGGGAAAGCTATGGAATATTACCGTAAAGCTGTTCAGACAGGTGATAAAGGAAATTTTACAGAAGATTCACCTCAATTAGATGCTATGTACAATATAGGAAGAATGTGGGAACTTGGAGAAGCCGGGACCAAAAATACCAGTAAGGCTATTTTCTGGTTTCGTAAAGCCGCTTTGCACAATCATGCCGATTCAAAAAAAGCTCTCATAAGACTTGGAACAAACTGGATAGATAAGAACGGTAACACTGTTTCAGAATAATTAAACGCTATGCGACCGACACTTGAATATTTCTATAGCAAATTTGATTATTTCAATAAACTATGTTTTTGCGGACAATTGCAGAGACCTGACATACGATTGAATACACGTAAGGCGGCTCTCGGGCGTACCTGTTGTGAAACAGACCGCTATTCAGGTAAGAAAACAGTATGGATTGAAATAAGTGTCAGACAGAATCTTCCTGAAGAGGAATATATTGATACTCTGCTTCATGAGATGATTCATTATTATATACAGACTAATAATCTGAGAGACGATGCTGTTCACGGTTCACTGTTTAAAGCCGAGATGAACCGTATTACTTCCACCTACGGCTTACAGATAACTATAGAATACACTCCTTCCGAGGAAGAACTTGTAAATACTATATCAAGATGGAGATATGTATGTATAGCTACATTTAATGACGGACATAACGCTATTACAGTAGTAGCGAAAAACAAACTCTTCTATTTTTGGGAGGCCATATCATCATTACCTGACCTGTCAGCGGCAGAGTGGTATATCAGTGATAGAGCCATATTCGAGCAGTATCCGCTTAGTTCCCATCTTAGGTGGTTTCCTATCGAGTCTGTTAAAATCCCCTTATATTTAACAGGCGCAAAACCGTTAAAAAAAGTCGGTAATACTATTCAGGTAGTTGAGCCGTAATTCTTTATAAAAATACTCAGAGGGTGCATCAGACATAATTATCCGCAGTTATAATCTTTGATATCTAACTGCGGATAATTATGTCTACGTATTTTTCAGTATACTACGGTCATTTTAGAAACCAGCTATTTGGGCCGGGGTAAAGCCTTCGGCTGCATCGTCTATCCGGCTGAAGATGTAGGGCGCCGCCATAGTGCCGTCAGGACGTAGCAAGGCGATTTTTTCGTCTTGCTTTACTTTGGTGAGTGGGCCGAAGAGGGAGATTTGTTTGTTATAGACAGGGCCATACCGACCTTCGCGGTCGATGAAGGTCCATACAGGCTGTTTATCAACCTTGAAACTTACCTGTGCCCAGCCTTGCGAGAAGTTCTCGGCTTCATCGAATGTCGGTTTGATAGCTACTTTGCAGTCGTCACTCAGATAGCCGTACTTACGCCCGACTTTAATAAGTCTCATACCTTCATGCACATCGTACAGCTTTACGGTAGAAGCTGGTTTTGTGAGTGCTTTGCCGGTACGGTCGATTATTACGGATTTACCGTTGTCATCTTTTACTATCGCAACTCCGTTTATAAATCCGTCAGTTTGTACAAGGTCCCATACAGGCTCAATCACCCACTCTCCATCCTGATTGACAAAGCCCCATTTATTATCCTTACGTGCTGCTGTCAGACCTTCGGAGGGCAACTCTATAGCTTCGAACTCCGGTCTGATGATCCATTCACCTTTGTTGGATAAGATACCGTACTTACCATCTTTCTTTGCCTGAACCATATTACTTTCAAACGAGCCTATATATTCAAGACTGCACGGCAGGATTTCGCGGCCTTCCATATCCATAAGTCCTTCCAGTCCGTCTTTCTTAACAGTAACGACTCCAGACTTTCCATATATAGAACAGCTGGAATATACAGGTGGTATTATCCATTCTCCGTCAGCATTGACAGCTCCATTATTTGCGTCCCATTCTTCACGTACCACAGCTAACGGACATTCTTCACGTACAATATCAAGATACCTATATTTAACAGGTAATATTTCTTTACCGTTTTTATCTGTCAGACCATATTTATCGTCTTTCATTACTTTTATAAGCTGTGTGGCACCCCAGCGATCTATATCATCAAATTCGACGGGTAGCAGTTCTTCTAAGCGGCCGTCGAAGAGACCGTATTTGCCGTTTCTCTCTATGACATAACGATTAGGAATAATATCTTCGGTAACAAGTTTTAACCACTTCAGACGTTTAAAATTATCTCCAACTTCCTTACCTTCCCTATTGATTACATAACGACGGTCTTTAGTTCTTACCCTTGCCAGAACTCCTCTGAAATCAGAGACGGAGTCGTACTGCGGAGCTATGGCCCATTCCCCTTTCGGGTTTATGTAGCCACATTTCCCGGAAGCATCAACAGCAGCGGCAAGTCCGTCGCTGAATTTATTAAGTTTTTTTAATTCAGGCTGTACCACTATTCTGCCATTCTGTGAAATCAGTCCGTTTCCGCCGGGTGTGGTCTCAAGGTCAATCAGTACTTCCCCGTCAACCTCCTGACGTGCTGACGCCATGTCGGAGAAAAGTTTTATGTCGGCATATTTCGGCGGCAGTACCCATCGTCCTGTGACATCAATGAGACCCATTGCACCGCCGGAAGTGGCTATTGCTACATTGCTTCGCCATACTCCTCCCCACAATTTTGATTTGACGTCTTCAAGTTCAGGAGGTATAACCATTTCGCCACGTGCATTGACAAAGCCGTATTTACCATTAAGCCTGACCATACCCAGACCGTTTTTAAAGTCTGCCGCACGTCCATAAACAGGTTCTATAACAACTTTTCCTGTCAGGTCTATGTAACCCCATTTGTTATTTTTGCTGACTGCAGCCAGACCTTCGGAGAAATGAAACTCTTCATCGTACTGAGGCGTTATGATAGCCTTACCGCTCTTGTCGATAACACCCCATTTCCCTTCTGCTTTGACAGATGCCAATCCATCGCGGAAACTCCATGCGGATTCATATAAAGGTTCTACAAGAATACTGCCGTCGGTATATATGTAACCGCATTTACCGTCTTTCTTTACCATGCATATACCGTCGACGGGAGATGTTATAAAATCATAGACAGGTGGTACCACCATGTTGCCGTCTGTGTCGAGCAAGGTGTACTTGCCACCATGACCGCTTGCTATTTCCCGCATCTTCTCCAGTCTTGGATCTTTAGGAAGAACATTTGTTTTTTTTGCCATATAATCAGATATAGTATATAGTTAGGTTAGAAACCGATTCCTGTCATATAATTATGAATATATCTGACAGAAACCGATGTCATATTTCAGTCGAGTGTCTGAACGCCACCGCCATTCACCATGAGAGTCTGACCGCTTACCCATGCTGAAACGGGAGCTGCGAAGTAAAGTACTGCACCGGCAATGTCTGAAACTTCGCCGAGACGGTGAATCGGAGTATGAGCTAACATTTTCGCTTCAATCTCAGGAGTGAGAACGGTAGCGAGAGCGTGTGTACGTGTAGCACCGGGACCAACGTTGTTGATACGTATACCCATCGGACCATAATCAAAAGCCAGATTGGAAGCCAGATGATTAAGCGCCGCTTTCGATGACCCGTAGATAGCCATATCAGGACTGTTGTTGATACTACTCATTGAAGTAATATTGACAACACTGCCATATCCTGACTTCTGCATGTGAGGCGCAGCAAGTTTACACAGTTGCCACGGCGCGAAGACATTAATAGCGTAAATACGTTCTACGTATGCGCGGTCAATCTTAAAAGGATTCTCGCGTCCGCCGCCTCCGAGACCAGCATTATTGACAAGGATATTAACCGTACCGAAAGTCTCTACGGTGAAATCTATCAGATGAGTAAGATCATCGCTGTTGAGCACATTACATACTACAGCAGCACTTTTACCGCCTGCTGCCACAATACCGTCGGCCACACTCTGTGCCTTTTCAAGCGAAATATCACTTACTACAACTGCTGCACCTGCCGCTGCGAGAATTTCACACGAAGCCTTACCGATACCGTCTCCTCCGCCTGTAACGACAGCGACCTTACCTGTAAGATCAAATAATGATTCAGTATTATACATAATAAAAACCTTTTAATTCTATAGTTAGAACATCATTTTTTTCTGTCGGTTCATCTTTATGAATCTTAATAAAATATCGGAGGTCAGACATCTCGATTGTCTGATCTCCGATAAATCAACATACTAACAATGTTACATCCTTACTTTATCACTTTGTAAGTCTTACCGTTGATATGAACAATGTAAGTGCCTTTAGGCAGGTTGGAAAGGAAGGAGGCATCAGCATTCTTCTTAACAATATAGCCTTTTAATGAATATACATCAGCTGTGTCAGATTCTCTGATAAGAGATTCGATTCCCGACATACCT
>CAMWVA010000046.1 GCA_947177575.1 uncultured Porphyromonadaceae bacterium
AGCCGCTTTTTTGTTTGTCCGACCAATCGGATTTCTCCGAATTATCGGAGTCATCGGAGTTATCGGAAAAATCGGAGTAATCCGAGTTATCGGAATCATCCGAGTTATCAGATTTATCGGAGCAATCGGAACTATCTGACTCATCGGAGCTATCAGATATAATCCGATTACTCCGACTTTTCCGATTACTCGGATAATTCCGATTGCTCCGATAACTCGGATTACTCGGATAATTCGGAGCAATCGGAGAAGTCTGATTGTTAAATTTTATGTTATTATATTGAAAAAACTGTTCGAAAGTTGTAACTTTGTATTTACATATCCTCTCATTATGAATTCAGGAAGAAATATATTACGTTCTTTGACTCCGGCCCTCGGTGCGGCCGTTCTTATGGTGACAAACACTTCGTGCGATGATCACCATGATCCTATACAAAATGAAGAATTTGAGACTATTACCCCTGTGTCTCCTGAGATTGCGGAGGTAACTGTCACACAGCCTACAGCTTTACTTGGCGATCTTGGAAAAGCTGAAGAAGGACTGCGTCAGAGTTTTACCAACATTGTTGAGCCTGCAAAGGCTAATGTTATTGTTGTTGACAGTCGTTCTATTGATGAATATAGTGAGCTGCTTACTAATGCTTATAATCGTGGTTCACTTATAGCTGTTTTTAATCCTGAGTCAGCTGCTTTATCAAATTGGAGTGATCGCAACGGTATATTTTATGCCGGTGCTACTGAAGATGACAGTCCGTTAGCTGTTTATGGATTTAACAGTCGCGGTAATTATTACTACCTCGATAAATCAGGTTTCATAGATATTGATGACGAGGATGTACCGTTGTTCCACTTCTGTCAGTGGGTAAACAGTGTGGTTGGCAACCGTCTTACAGGTAACGATCTGCGTAGCTTTGATATAAGAAAGCGTTTTACTTCGCAGAAAGTTACTCATACTTTCCCCATACGACTTGATGAGCAGCAGATGGTCAATGAGCATTGGTGTGCTCCCGGACAGCTTGCCACCACTGCTACAGCTGATGTCTCTTATACCATTTATCCTCTTCATGCCTTTGGTGAGGGCGGTGTAGCCGGTGACTATTACGCAATCGAAGCTGAATTGGTTATACATAACGCTGGTATGAACAACGGTGTATGGACACGCCGTCGTGGTGAAGAATTGGCTCAGATGTGCGGTTTGTATCTTAGTGAGTGTGATGTCACGGCAGCTTTAATGGCTAAAGAGGCTGGCACATTCCATCATTTTGCTCAGCATTATCCTGTCGGAGCTGAACCGCGTCCTGCTGCTATAGAGACTTCCGGAAGTTACGATAGTGGTTTCAGCTGGAATTTTGATGCTACTCTATCAGGTGGTATAGCAGATAATAAAGGCAATTATAAACTGATAAATACTGCTAATTGGACTTGGAATAATTCCACAGTCAGGACTGTTCCTAATCTTGAGATATATCCTAATCTCTCTGCAGGCGAGGTATTCTATACACTTAAGGTTAATGGCTTACCCGGTTCTGAGTCTGGAACAGGCTTGGATAATATACCTGCCATTGCTAACGGTGATCTGACTTTCCATTCTTCATGGATATGGTTTGTACCCGATGCTCATGACAATTCTGATTTACGCTTCTATATGCAGGTAGGGTTATCTCCTCGTTATCAGGCTTACCAGTGGACTGATTCAGCTGAGCGTATTACTGTCGGTGAGTTCGGTGGAGAAGAGATGTCTTCTGAAAATAAGAATGTGTTCCGTTTTGTGCTTATGCCGCCTAACCGTGTGCCTACAGGAAGTTTTCTTATAACTAATACTTCCGACGGTCCTTATTATATTAAGGATATAAAACTCTGGCGTGACCGTATCAGCGATGCTGAACCGGACTATGTAGTGCCTCAGACTATTTCTACTCCTACTGCTACCGGAGGGTCAGGTGTCAACGGTACCAAACTGATGGTAGAAGCAGGTAGCTATATGGTGCAGGGTACCCGTTATGTAATGCAGAACGATGAACCGACCGATATTCAGACTATCGTTAGTGTAGAACCGATAACTGTTACTGTAGCCGGCGAAACAATGATTGATTTCGGCTCATCAGCTTTCACTATACAATGATACCTTTCGAGCAAGCTCTCCTGATAATCGACCCTCAGATTGACTTTATCAACGGTACTCTTCCTGTGCCGGGTGCGGTAGAGGCTATGGACTCTCTTGCCTCGTATATCAAAACCCATACCGGTGATTATGGTCTGAAGATTCTGACAGCCGATTCCCATCCGTACAATCATTTTTCTTTCGTTGAAAACGGCGGTCAATGGCCACGCCACTGTGTCCATGATACAGTTGGCGCCGCCATTTGGCCGGCGGTATTCACAGCTGTCTATTCAACTTCAGGGGAGTCCCATATCTTTCATAAAGGGCAGTTAAAAGATGTTGAAGAATATTCTATCTTTAATAATCCCTCTGCTACTGCTGAAATTACCCGTCTCCTGCAGGAACATCTTGTCTTCCACATTGATTTATGTGGTCTTGCCGGCGATGTATGTGTGCTTGCTACCCTTAAAGATGCCCGTCGCCTCTTTCCGCATATAACTATCGATGTACTGACTCCCTATTCTCCATCTATTGACGGAGGACGTCTTCTTTCAACTTATCTCACCGGCTCAGAAGTCAAATAGCAGAGTAGCTGAGATATTCCATCCGTCGGGATGAAGAGTAGCTGCGGGGTAGAGCGGAGAAGCAGCAATACTGTTGCCTAAAGCGAAGCGATAACCACCGGAGAGCTGAATAAAATTGATAATATCGAAGCCAATGCCCACTTCCCAGCCACATTGTAAACGATGTGTACTGAGAGGTGTGGCATTTTTATTATCAAGACGTAGAGAAAGAGCGGGACCTGTATAAACCATAGGTCCCATAAGACGACTGAAACTACGGAGCCAGAACTTGTATTTGAGATGAAGGGGAATATCAATGAAGTTACGCCCGAAGCTGACAGGGCGAGCCCCGGCAACTTGCAGACGTGTATTGTGCCGAGCATAAAGTACAGCTATATCCGGGGAAAAACCACAGTTAGGCATCTGATATTCCAATACGAGTCCGCCGGTAAATCCTGAACGGTTACAAAGTGACCACGTTTCGGCATTGTCGAGACGGGCAGCTGCTATGTCACCTCCAAAGCGGAATCCGTAGCGTAACTGGGCAGAAGCGGTTAACCCTGTGACTACAAGTATAAGTGTTAGTATCAATCGTATTATAGATGTTTTCACCTGTTATTATCTTGAATTATAATTTCTGTTCTGACTATGTGTATTATTATGACAGTAAGGCTGCTAAATAATTCACTCACCCCACAAAATTAGAAAAAATCTGTCAAATACCAATCGGAATAATCGGATTTCTCTGATTAATCGGATTACTCCGACTTCTCCGATTTTTCGGATTACTCCGATAACTCGGAATAATCTGACTTCTCGGAACTTTCCGATTACTCCGATAATTCGGATTTCTCGGATTATTCCGATTAATCTGATAACTCCGATAACTCTGATAATTCGGATTTCTCCGATAAGTCTGATAATTTATGGTTGCCAAGTCAACCATTTTAATAGTTGAGATGTTTAATAGATACTATGAAGAACGACAATAAACTCTATGGGATGCCCAATACGGGCTGTATGATCGGGACAGCTTATCAGACGCTTATTAGCAAGCTTTCCGAGACGCTTTCCGCTTACGGTCTTAATCTGACGCCGCCGGAGTATATGTTGCTACGTGCGCTTTATACTTGTGAGGGTATGCAGCAATGCGAGTTAGCAACAATGATAGGTAAAGACAAAGGTGCTGTCTGCCGTTGTGTGGCAGCTATGGTGAAAAAAGGTCTGGTCAGTACAGAGTCGGTGAGCCACAAGTGTCTGAGAGTATATGTAACTCCGTTAGGACGCGACATAGAACCGAAAGTTATGGCTGTGGCCAAGGAGCGACATGAAGCCCTTACCTCACTTCTTACTCCCGAAGAGATGACAACGTTCGACATAGTACTCAAAAAAATAATAAACAACTCAAATCAAAATAAGAAAGGCTAATATTATGATGACACTCACAATCTGGAGCGACTTTGCATGTCCTTATTGCTATATCGGTGAAACACGTCTACAGCGTGCAATCGAAGAACTCGGACTCAAAGATGAGATAAATGTTGATTTCCGTGCTTTTGAGCTTGATCCTAATGCTCCGAAGGAAGTGACTACAACTACTCCTGAGCGTTTTGCAATGAAGTATCGTCTCTCTTTGGAAGATGCTAAGAAGCAGATTCAGCAGATTTCCGATCTCGGTAAGGAACTTGGTATTGATTTCCGTTATGCCACCACACAGTATTCAAATACCCGTGATGCCCATCGTCTGATGAAACTTGCCGAGGCTAAATATGATCGTGCTACAGTAGGGCGCCTTAATGAGGCTCTATTTGCCGCCTATTTTACCGAGAACCTTGTGTTAGCTGACCATAAAGTGCTTCTTGACAAAGCGGTGTCAGTAGGTATGGACGAAAAGGAAGTAAAAGAAGTACTGGAGTCTGACAGGTATAACGATGAGGTACGTTTTGATGAGCGTGAGGCAGCTATGCGCGGTGTGCACGGTGTGCCGTTCATAATATTTAACGGTGATTTTGCTGTGCCTGGCGCTATGACAATAGACGGTTTCAAGTCTGCTTTGGAACGTTCGGTAAAGAGACAGCAGAAGGCAGCCGAGGACAGTGCATCTGAGCGCCCTCATGCCTGTGGGCCAGAAGGCTGTGAATTGTTATGAATTAACAACCGCTAATAATAATATGGAGGAATTATGATCAGAGAACTTCAGGTGCAAGGCGTATTTGCCGAGAATTGTTACTTCTACATAGACGCCCATACTAAGGCAGGTTTTCTTATTGATCCGGGTGCACAGGCGGGACTTATATATGATGCTATTGTGCGTAACGGGTGGAATATAGAGAAGATTCTTCTGACTCACGGTCATTTTGACCATTTAGGAGCAGCTGAAATCCTGCGTGAAAAACTTGCGGCACCAATATACATATATCCTTCTGATGCAAGATACCTTACCGATACGTATCTCAATCTTAGCGGTAATTATCGTGAACCGATAACTGTGCCTCACTATGAGGAACTGTATGATGGTGAAATAATCCGTCTAAAGGCTAATTCCGGTTTTTATCTGAAGGTGATACATACTCCGGGTCATACTCCCGGTTCGGTGACTTATTACGCACCTGAAGAAAGAGCGGCGTTCGTAGGTGACACTCTTTATCAGCATGGTCCCGGGCTGACTGATTTTCCGGGTGGCAACCGCCGAGAGCTTGAGGAATCTATCGTCAATAAGATTCTTACTCTGCCTGATGATACTGTACTTCTCTCGGGTCACTCTTCACCGATTACTGTTGCAGAGGAGAAACGTTTATTATTACGTTAACAGCATGACAAGAGTATGGAAACAGAAAAAATGTTCACACCCTATACCCTAAATGGCAAGAAGGTCAAAAACAGATTTATCCGGAGTGCTACCAATGATCACCTCGGTAATGCCGACGGTACGGTGAGCGATGCCGAAATCGAAATGTATGATGTGCTCGGACGTAATGATGTAGGCATCATTATAACAGGCCATCTGAGCGTCAGTCCTGATCTTGCGTATCGTGCTGACGAGATGCAGCTTTGTATCGGTGACGATTCGTACATAGAAGGTCTACAGCGTATTCCGGCATCTATCCATAAATATGATGCTTTGGCAATAGCCCAGATTTCTCTGGCCGGTCCGAGAGGATTGAATCCTTTTGATTTCAATGACCTTTCTACTAAAGAAATGGAACAGATACGTGACTGGTTTATAGATGCAGGTGTCAGAGCCTGTAAGGCGGGCTTTGACGGGGTTCAGATTCATGTCGCCCATTGGTATCTCCTTCAGGCTGTAGTTAATACAGACGTTAACAAACGTGTCGATTCTTATGGTGGTTCTGACGAAAACTGTATACGTCTGCCTAAGGAAATTATCGAAGGTATCCGACAGAAGTGTGGAGCTGATTTCATTATTATGGTAAAAATGAATGCCCATAATACAGAATCAGGAGAAGATGATTACGGTCTGTTAGCTTACTATTGCGATACAATCATTAAGGCCGGAGCGAATCTTATTGAGATAAGCGGTAGAGATTTTGCTAAAAAGAGCCGTACCGATAGTCTTTATTATCTTGAGGCAGTGAAGTATCTTAAAGAACATTTCCCTGAGATGCCTCTTTCTTTGGTAGGAGGTATTTTCTCAAAGGATACTATCGAGGCTGCGCTTGAAACAGCTGACCTTGTCTCACTCTCGCGTGTTCTGCTCACACAGCCGGATTTCATAACAAAACTGCGCAACGGTGAATTAGTAAAGTCACGATGTCTACATTGTAACAAGTGCTTTGAAGTTTTTCAGACTAAATACGAACGTTGTGTGTTCGGTCCGGTTCTTCCCAAGCTTGAAGAGTCTTTCGGCCAATAAGAATAGTATAAAAAAGTATGTTATGTCCTATGCTTATCTGTGGACATAACATACTTTTTTGTAATTTTGCGGAATCCTTGGAAGGAGTCGCCGAGAATTCTTGCAGCCCTCAAACAGGATATTATGACTTTACATGAACTGGATAATACTTATCCTTGCAGGATTTATGGAGGTAGCTTTTACCTTCTGTCTGGGTAAAACTAAAACTGCCGAAGGGCACGAACTCGTATGGTGGTGGATAGGCTTTCTTGCGGCCCTCTCGTTGAGTATGTATCTTATGGCTAAGGCTTCTGAAACATTGCCTATCGGTACGGTTTATCCCGTATGGACCGGTATCGGAGCCGTAGGGGCTGTGATTGTGGGTATTTTCTTTTTTGGTGAACCGGCTACATTCTGGCGTATATTCTTTATTACTACTCTTATCTTATCAATAATCGGACTTAAAGTGCTTGCATGATGGAAAGAAAAATGCGACGTTTCAAACAACAGCTTCCGCCGGAAGAAACAGAGAGAATATTGCATGATGGCAAATACGCTGTATGGGCTGTTTCAGGCGATGACGACTATCCATACGCTGTACCTGTAAATTACGTCTGTAAGGACCAAAACATATTTATTCACTCTGCGGCTCAGGGACATAAGATTGATGCAATCAGACGTAATCCTAAGTGTAGTCTGTGTATAGTTGATAAAGACGACGTTGTACCGGAGGAGTTTACGTCCTATTTCCGCAGCGTCATAGTCTTCGGTACCGCACATATTGTAGATTCCGAGGAGAAAAAGATTACTGCTCTGAGACTGTTAAGTGATAAATACAGCCCCGGTATTGACCCGGCCGCTGAGATACAACGTTTTCTCAAAGCAGTATGTATTATCCGGATTGATATGGAATATGTCACAGGCAAAGAAGCCATAGAACTGTCGAGACTACGTAATAACTGAATTTTTCTTTTTTCTTTTAGGATTAAAACAGTCACTTTTTATTATCTCAGTGTTTAAGCCAGTATTGGCGTTCGGCGGCATCAAGGCGTTCTATGGCATAACGGAGAGTGGTACGATTTATACTTGAGTAGTGCTCTTCGAGGAAGGTCCGGAGTGTGTCTGTATCGCGTTTGCCTATTTCGCGTAATAGCCAGCCTGTAGCTTTGTGAATCAAGTCATGAGGGTGAGAGAGTAGTTTTGTAGCTATTGTCAGTGTGGGAGTGAATATACCGGCACGTACGAAGTATAGAGTAGTGACGATAGCTATACGTTGTTCCCATAAATTATCACTATCTGCAAGACAATATAGAGTATCATAATCAGCTAAAGGCAATAGGTAAGGACCAAGTATATATTGACATGAAAGGTCTACCAGGTCCCAGTTGTTGGCTTGACGAGCGTGACGAAGATAAAAAGTAGCAATTACTTCGCGTTGTTCGGGATTATTTTTTGCTGATTTCATTTCTTCGACTAACAATAATAGTCCACACAGTCGGGCCTCGTGCCAGCGACTGTACAGAAGCTTCTCTATTTCATCAAGACTTAAACAGTGTCGGGCTGCTTTAACGATTAGGCGCGTCTGTGGTACCTTCAGTCCTAAAAACTCGTCACCTTGGCCATACTGTCCTTCTCCGGTTCTGAAAAAACGCATCAGAATTTTGCGTTGTTCTTCGTTACGTTGCTCCTCAAGCAAGGCTATAATCTCATCGGCTTGATTCATGAGTGGTATAATAAATGGAAAGAACAATAAGTAGTGTCAGAAATTCGGAAGAGGGGACAGCTGCCCACATACCCCATGACGGGAAGATATGTGTCAGTAAAAGAAATAACGGCACGAGAAACACAACACCGCGCAGCATAGTCAGTGTGAGTGCGAGAGCAGCCTTCTTTATACTTTGGTAGTAACCTATGAAAGCTATATTGAGACCAAAGAATATTCCTGCTAAGGCGAATATCGGCAGTCCTGAAACAGCAAGCCGTCCTGCTTCACATTCTGGCGGAATGAAGAGTGATACAATACCGCGTGCTCCAAGGGCAATTGAGGCGGTTACGATAGTACCGCATATACACCCTACGAGGATACTGACTTTCAAAGCCTGTCGTACACGTTGTCTGTCGGCACAGCCGAAGTTATAACTTATTATAGGCTGTGCTGACTGTGCCACGGCGTTATTGATCATAAATATTAGTGGAAAGAGATAACATGCTATCGAGTATGCAGCCACACCGTTTTCACCGAAAGTCTGCATAAAGACATAATTACCGGTGAACATCATTATAGACATAGCAATCTCAGTGACAAAGGCTGCCGAACCTATTCTTATCTGCATAGCTATTGCCGAACCGAAGTTCTCAATTCTGCGTGTGAATTTCAGAACGTAGGAGCGTCTGAAGTAAGCGACAGCCATTATTCCGCCTACAATACATGAGATAGAAGTGGCGAGAGCTGCTCCTCTTACACCCATACCTAACGGAAATACCATCCACCAGTCAAGTCCGATATTGAGTACCGAAGGAATTATGTTACACATCATTGCATATTTAGGCGAGCCATCGAGACGTATCACCATCATACCGATGCTTTGCCACATCAGAGGTATAATCCCGGGAAGTAGAAGAAGTAGATAACCTGTCGTGTTGCTTTGCAGACGGTCGGAACTGCCAAGTAACTTTGCTACCGGGTCAGTAAAAAGTAAAGCTCCTATAACCAGTATAAACATGAAAGCCGTAGCGAACAGGAAGGCAGAAGTGACAGTTGAATTGGCTTTGGCATAGTCTTTTGTCGAGAGAGCTATACCAGCAGCTACCGATGCTCCGATACCGAACATCAGTCCGATACCTGTAGTGACCATAAAGAGAGGTGCGATTATATTGACAGCAGCTATTCCGTCAGGTCCTACTCCGCGCCCTACGAATATACCGTCAACTATAGTGATAAGTGCGTTAAACACCATTCCCAACAGAGTGGGAAAGAAAATTTTGCTGAATAGCCGCCCGATGCGGCCGTGAGCGTAATCGAGTCCTAAGTTTTCTGTTTTCATTGACTTTAAAGGATAAAAAAACAGACCGGATAAGATGTCATAACCGGGCGCACCCGACATCTTATCCGGTCTGATAGTTGCGACTATCTACCCTCTGATGAGTGGGTGCAAAGTTATGGATTATTTTCGAGCTATACAAAAGTCTGGCTTATTAGTGTTATTTTCGGTTGGAAACGGGGTGTGGTGCTTAAATGTAGGGGTATTATAAACAGTATTTTATGAATAAAGAGTCTGAAATTTTATGATTTTAAGTAAATTTGTAGGCTGAATCAGCAGAATAAGATATGAATATCGCTATCCTATAAAAGAGATATAAGTATCATAATTATACACGGTAGAATCAATTAAAGTAAACAGCTATGAAAGAAATGAGAAAAGCCGGTAGGCGAAGAGATGCTGAATGGGCAATGGAGGTATTTGATCGTGCGCCCTATATTACGGTTAGTATGATACGTCCTGACGGTACACCTTATGGTCTGCCTCTGTCTCTTGTGCGTAAAGATGAGGTGACTTTCTATTTTCATTGTGCCGGTGAGGGCGAGAAGCTTGATTGTCTGAGTATCAATCCTGTTGTCAGTCTTTCGGCTGTAAGCAAATGTACTCCTAAATTTGAAGAAGAAAAACGTAACTTTACTGAATATTACCATTCGGCTGTAGCCATAGGCCACGCCTCTATGGTGAGCGATAGAGAAGAAAAAATTGAAGCGTTGAGGTTACTCTGTGAAAGATTCCTGCCGAAATTTATGGATCATTTTGACGAAGCTATAGCCCGTAGTCTTGACCGTACTACCATAATAAAAATCACTCTTACAGAACCACCGGTAGGAAAATGTAAACCGTGACTGAATTTGAATTAACTAATAATGATTATGATTGATAGAAAAAAGAAATTAATTATCAAGGCTCTGCTGATGTTTATAGTATATACGGTCATATTATTGGGTATCAGTTGTCTGGGTAAAGGTTACAAAATGACTGTAATAATCTGGTTGCTTTTCGGGTGTTATCAATCCTGGCGCTGGTTAAGAATGAAGCTTAAAGAAATGAGAGAAAGCGATTCGGAATGACTAAACTGCGGTGTGTTGTAGAACACATAACTTATCAGAATCCTGAAAACGGCTGGTCAGTGATGAAAGTTAAGGTCAAGGGTTATGATAATCTCGTGACCTTAACCGGCTCGTTGCTTGATGTGCCTGTCGGAAGCGTGCTGTTGGTCGAAGGGGAGTGGAAAGTCAACAGACAGTATGGTAATCAGTTTGAGGCTAACTCGTGGGAGGAGATTATGCCTGCAACTGTCTACGGTATTGAGAAATATTTAGGTAGCGGACTTGTAAAGGGTATCGGACCGGTTTTCGCTAAAGCTATTGTCAACAGATTCGGGCTTGAAACACTCGACATAATAGAGAACGACATAGAACGTCTGAAGGAAGTGCCTAATCTCGGCCCCAAACGTGTGGAGAAAATACGCGAGAGCTGGGAAAAACAGAAAGAGATAAAGAATGTGATGGTTTTCTTACAGGGCTATGGGGTAAGTACAGCATATTCGGCCAAGATATACCGTCAGTATGGTAAAGAATCGGTGTCAAAGGTGAAAGAGAATCCTTACAGACTGGCTGATGACATCTGGGGAATAGGATTTAAGACAGCAGATAGTATAGCTTCGAAGATGGGTTACGGTAAGGATGACCTTCGCCGCTGTCGGAGCGGACTTCTTTACACTCTGAATCAACTCGCTGATGACGGCCATGTCTATGCTGATGAAGAACAACTTGTCACTGCTGCCGTACAGCTCCTCGAAGCCGATGAATCATCTATACGCGAAGCGCTCGCTGTGATGATTGAGGGTAAAGATCTTATTCAGGATGGTGAAGCTATCTATCTTCCGCCGTTTTATTATGCTGAGGCAGGTTCGGCACGTAGGCTTAAAGAACTTGCTCTACATAATATTGCAGACGACTTACTTGATATAGCTGCTGAACCGGAGATGGAATACGGAAACAGCAGGTCGGAAATTATATATGACGAGATACAGCAACAGGCCATAGATAAAGCTCTCGACTCAGGTATAATGGTGCTAACCGGTGGTCCGGGTACAGGAAAGACAACTACAACCAAAGGTATAATCGAAGCATTCAGAAGTAGGGGGAAACGTATTCTATTGGCAGCCCCTACAGGCCGCGCTGCCAAGCGTATGAGCGAAGCGACAGGAATGGAAGCTAAAACCATTCACCGTTTGTTAGAGTATAATCCGATGGAGGGTTATAAAATCAATGAAGAGAATCCGTTGGATGGAGATGTGCTGATTGTGGACGAATGTTCGATGATTGATATTATACTGTTCTACAATCTGCTGAAAGCCGTTCCGAAAGAAATGCGGCTGATTCTTGTCGGAGATATAGACCAGTTGCCGAGTGTCGGTGCCGGTAATGTGCTGCATGATATAATAGACTCCGGCCGGGTACCGGTTATACGACTGACACGGATATTCCGTCAGGCACAGACAAGCCGGATTATAATGAATGCCCATGCTATAAACGCAGGTTATTTTCCGAATATAAGTAACGGACGTCAGACAGATTTCTTTTTTATAAAAGCTGACGATGCGGAGGCTATACCTGAACTTATAGTGAGTTTAGTGCGTGACCGTCTGTCAAAGGCATACAATACACCGCCGCAAGAAATACAGGTGCTTACTCCTATGCAGCGTGGAGTGGTTGGAGCCGCCAATCTCAATCAGCTCCTTCAGCAACGCCTTAATCCTGCCGGTGCGAGTCTTAGCCGTGCCGGGTATATCTATCGTCAGGGTGATAAGGTGATGCAGATACGCAATAATTATGACAAAAATGTCTTTAACGGTGATATAGGTTTCATTACCTCAGTCGATACTTTTGAGAGAACTCTTGTCGTGGTTTTCGATGGGCGTCTTGTGGAATATGAACAGTCGGAACTGGACGAACTTACACTTGCCTACGCTGTCACTATTCATAAAAGTCAGGGGTCGGAGTTTCCGATTGTGGTTATGCCTGTTACTATGAAACATTTTGTCATGTTACAGCGCAATCTTATCTATACCGGTATCACTCGTGCTAAGAAGATATGTGTACTTGTCGGTACCGCTAAAGCAGTCGGATATGCAGTTAGAAATCAAACCGTATCACAACGTAATACCCGTCTGAAAGAACGTCTGACCAATTTGAAATCGTGAACTTGGTGATTAAAGTGCTTTTTCATAAGGAACAGTAATAAATGTTATTGCGCTCTCATGAAAAAGCACTAACTTTACAGATTTATCAAATCTGTAATAACGATGAATCAGAAAGAAATCAGCCATTTAGCGACTGCCGCACAGGAAAAGGCCTATAGAGTATTGAATACTTCCGGGATTGTACAGGTATGGGAAGAGGCCGGCTGCCGTGTCAATCTTGTCGGCTCTCTGCGCATGGGGCTATTAGTTACGCACCGCGATATAGACCTGCATGTGTATTCATCCGGCATAACCGAGGCTTCTACCTTTGCTATAGCAGCACGCATATCAGCCATCCCCGGTGTCATGGAAATTACCTGTATTAATGGCCTTCATACTGATGAGCACTGTATGGCTTGGCATGTGAAGTATCGGACCGAAGATGATGAAATCTGGAAATTCGACATAATCCATATCGAAGCTGGAACTGAATATGACGGTTACTTTGAAAGAATGGCTGAGAGAATTATGGCTGTGATGACACCTTCACAACGTGACACGATACTACGTCTCAAAGCTGAGACTCCGTCCGATGAGTCTATAAAAGGGGTGGAATACTATGAGGCTGTGATAGCTGAAGGCATTACGGAGCTTGAAGATTTGAGAAAGTGGGTGAGGCGACATCGTCTGCAGGCACCTTATTATTGGATTCCGTAGTTGGCTCAAAATTACTTATTTCTGATGCTCTTTATAAAAAAGATTAGAGATAAGCTTAATTAATTGCCGAAAGATAACTAACTTTGCAGAAACATTTGGATATGGATAAGAAACCTACATACCGGCTGAGGTTCATACTGTCTGAAGGACAGTGTGCTTACAGTCGGTTTGTAGCGAAACTTGGTGTCGATACTACAACTTAATAAGATGAAAAAAGTATTATTACTCGGCTCCGGAGCCCTAAAGATAGGACAGGCGGGCGAATTCGATTACTCAGGTTCACAGGCCCTCAAAGCATTACGCGAAGAAGGGATAGAATCAGTACTCATCAATCCGAACATCGCCACTATCCAGACCTCCGAGGGCGTGGCTGACCGTGTGTATTTCCTTCCCCTGACACCGGAATTTGTAGAAGAGGTTATCAAAAAAGAGCGTCCCGACGGCATCATGCTGGCCTTTGGCGGACAGACAGCCCTTAACTGCGGCACTCAGCTTTATCTCGATGGTATTCTGGATAAATATGGCGTGAAAGTGTTGGGTACATCGGTTGAGGCAATAATGATAACTGAAGACCGGGACCTTTTCGTAAAGAAACTTAACGAAATCGACGTGAAGACACCTGTGTCGCAGGCTGTCGAGAATCTTGAAGATGCTCTTGAGGTTGCTCATCGTATCGGTTATCCTCTTATGGTACGCTCAGGTTATGCTTTGGGCGGTCTTGGCTCAGGTATCTGTAATAACGACGAGGAATTTATCACCCACTGTGAGAGTGCCCTGGCTTATTCACGTCAGATTCTGGTCGAAGAGTCGCTTAAGGGTTGGAAGGAAATTGAGTTCGAGGTTATACGTGATGCTTCCGACCGTTGCTTCACTGTCGTTCCGATGGAAAATTTCGACCCTCTCGGTATTCACACCGGCGAAAGTATCGTAGTAGCTCCTATAGTATCGCTCTCTGCCGAGCAGATAAAGATGCTTGAGGAAATAGCTGTCCGTGTTGTACGCCATATAGGTATAGTGGGAGAGTGTAACATCCAGTATGCTTTCAATGCCGAGACTAACGACTATCGTATCATAGAGATTAATGCCCGTCTGAGCCGTTCGTCGGCATTGGCATCAAAAGCTTCGGGTTATCCTCTTGCTTTTGTCGCTGCTAAACTTGCTCTCGGCTATACTCTCGACCAGATAGGCGAGCCCGGCACACCTAATTCGGCTGCTAAGGCTCCTGAAGTAGACTATATGATTGTGAAGATTCCGCGCTGGGACCTCTCAAAATTCATAGGTGTCAATCGTGAAATCGGTTCGTCGATGAAGTCTGTAGGCGAAATTATGTCTATAGGTAAATCATTTGAGGAGATTATACAGAAAGGTCTCCGAATGATAGGGCAGGGTATGCACGGTTTTGTAGGTAACAATGACATTCACGTCGATGACCTTGACTACGCGCTTACTCACCCCACTGATATGCGTATCTTCGCGATAGCACAAGCCCTGGAAGAAGGTTACACTCCCGAGCGTGTTGCCGAACTTACGAAAATAGATATATGGTTTATCGAACGCCTTGCCAATATCGTTCGTTTTGCCGATAAACTGCGTAAGCACGGTAGCAAAGTCGATGATCTTGACCGTGAGACTCTGTTAGAAGCCAAGCGTCTCGGTTTCTCGGATTTCCAGATTTCCCGTTTGGTAGAGAATCCTACCGGCAACATGGAAGCCGATGTGCTCCGTGTACGCAATCGCCGCAAAGAACTCAATGTCACTCCTAAGGTATGCCGTATAAATACGGTAGCTTCGGAATATCCTGAACTGACTAATTATCTCTACGTCACTTACGGCGCTAAGGAAAATGCTATTCCTTACGACCTGATTTCGCACAATAATATAATAGTGCTCGGTTCGGGTGCTTATCGTATCGGTAGTTCGGTAGAGTTCGACTGGTGTTCGGTTAATGCCGCTGCCACATGCCGTCAACTCGGTTACAAGGCCGTGATGATTAACTATAATCCTGAGACCGTATCGACCGACTATGATATGTGCGACCGTCTCTATTTCGATGAGCTCAGTTTTGAGCGCGTTATGGACATCATCGACCTTGAGGTGCCGCGTGGTGTGATTGTGAGTGTTGGTGGCCAGATACCCAATAACCTTGCCATGAAGCTCTATCGCCGTCATGTGCCTGTATTGGGAACTTCACCGGTGTCTATAGACCGTGCCGAAAACCGTCACAAATTCTCGGCCATGCTTGACCAGCTCGGCATTGACCAGCCCCGCTGGAAAGAGCTTACTACCGAAGAGGAGATACATGATTTCGTAAAGGAGGTAGGATTCCCGGTGCTTATCCGTCCGAGCTACGTGCTTTCAGGTGCAGCGATGAATGTCTGCTATGACTATGAGCAGATGCACGGTTTCCTCAGTCAGGCTGCCAAGGTTTCGAAGGAATACCCGGTTGTGGTGTCTGAATTCCTCCAGAACGCCAAAGAGATAGAGTTTGATGCTGTAGCTCGTAACGGTCAGATTGTGGAATACGCTATCTCCGAGCATGTGGAGTATGCCGGTGTTCACTCCGGTGACGCTACTCTTGTGTTCCCGGCGCAGAAGATATATATGGCCACCGCACGCCGTATCAAGCGTATCAGTGCCCGTATTGCCGAGGCTCTCAATATCTCAGGCCCCTTCAATATCCAGTATCTTGCCAAAGACAACTATGTGAAGGTGATAGAATGTAACCTTCGTGCTTCACGTTCTTTCCCGTTTGTAAGCAAGGTTCTCAAAAAGAATTTCATCGAGACAGCCACACGCATTATGCTCGGTGAGAAACCCGGAGTAATTGATACATCTACATTCGACATTGACTATATCGGTGTCAAGGCTTCGCAGTTCTCTTTCGCCCGTCTGCATAAGGCTGATCCCGTTTTAGGTGTGGATATGGCTTCTACGGGTGAGGTTGGCTGCTTAGGTCATGATTTTGACGAGGCTCTGCTCAACGCAATGATTTCGGTAGGTCATCACGTGCCGAAGAAAGGTGTGCTTGTTAGCTCAGGCGATGCTCGTGCAAAGGTTGATATGCTTGAGGCTTGTCGTCTGCTTGATTCACATGGATATAAGGTATACGCTACTCCCGGTACAGCCGCTTACCTTGCTGAAAACGGTGTGAAATCCACACAGGTATGCTGGCCCGATGAGGAGGGTCTGTCAGTACTTGACATTATCGGTGATCACACTGTTGACTTAGTGATAAATATTCCTAAGAATCACACCAAACGCGAGCTGACTAACGGCTATCGTGTACGTCGTCATGCCATTGACCACAACATACCGCTACTGACCAACGCACGTTTGGCTCTTGCCTTCGTAAAAGCCTTTGTAGCACGTCCCGTCGAATCGCTCAGCATCACTTCTTGGCAGGAATATTAATTCTCATGAGATAATACTGAAATTTTACAGATAGAAAAATAATAAACCCGCAGATTCACTCGAATCTGCGGGTTTATTATTTTCTCTTTTATATCCATATCTCTTGGAAAGAGATACTTTTTGCAAACGCAAAGTTAATAATAAAATTTGAATTGTGTGCTAAACAGCTTATAAAAAATGACTTTGTAAAGATGCCCTTCACATTATTTATATGGTTTTATAGTCTTTATAGGGCTATTGTTTAACAAATTCAATAATTAGCTTTAGCTAAATTTTTGATAATGAATAAGTAATCTTTCATCCATATCTCTTTCCAAGAGATATGGCCGGATAAAGGTTTCAGTAACATGATTACCAATGCAAATGACCACGCTTCTACGCCAGAGCCTCAGGGCCTTGACGGCGCCGTAGGCGTATCCGGACCCAAGTGGTTTGTGGCCATTGTCAACTCTCGTCATGAAAAAAAAGTAGCTGAAAACCTTCAGCAAGACGGTATCAGATGTTACGTAGCCACCCAGAAGGAAATGAAAGTCTGGAAGAACGGTAAACGTAAAACTATTGACCGTGTAGTGATTCCTTCTGTCGTTTTCATCAACTGTACCGAAAAAGAGCGTCGCCGTATTGTCGGTCTTCCATTTATCTATCGCTTCATGGTCAACCGTTCGGCTGAATCCGGTACTCTCAACAAACCGGTTGCTGTAATTCCTGACGTTCAGATTCAGAAACTTCAGTTTATGCTTGGTCAGAGCGACTTTCCCGTCAATTTCGTACCTTCCGCCTTCAAAATTAAAGACAACGTGCGCGTAATACGTGGAAGCCTCAAAGGACTTTACGGCCAGATAATGGAAAATTCTGACGGTACCCATACCCTTACCGTAGGTATAGAATTACTTGGCGGAGCATCTGTAAAAATAGATCCGCACGACGTCGAGAAAATTGACTGACTTCCTTGCCTGCTCCCTGAAACCTATGACGTCTGTAAAGGACATCGGCTATGTCACCGCCTCCTCTCGTCTCCTTATTACGGAGCTTCAGCTTCTCGGAGCCGGTTATTACTCTAACATAACAAGGCAACAATCAGAACTCGAAACTAAAGCCCGTTCGCTGTGTGCCGAAATAAAGCAACTTCTCGCCGTTTGTAAGGAGGAATATATACCTGAGCTTCTCGATTGCCTCAATCTCCTTCATCCCATAGCCTTTCAGCAGCCTCTTCCGCAGTTCATCATTACGACTCAGCTCCAACGCCTTTTCGCTGCATGGCAATCTGGTAACAAAGACATCGCCGAAAGTGACCTCTACGCTCTCATTACCCTCTCTCTCCGTTCCTCCACCTCTAAACCTTCAATCGACCGTTCAACTTCAATCGTCTCTGACCACCCAACTTCTACATCTACTTCTGAAATCTCTCATTCTTCAAGTACCGATATAGATTCTCATTCTCTTTCTCATTCTCCCGTTGCGTCTAAAGACCTTTCACCTGACCAGTTACTCATCTTTCTCTCTCTACGTGACAACTGGCTCACCACTCTCCGCACCCACAATTACTTCCCCGAAGTAACCACCTACGAAAATTACCGACGGCTTACCCTCCTCACAGAAGAACCTGCCATTGCCGATGTAAGCTCTGATGAAGAAAAGCTTCGTTGGTATCGTCACAACCGCATCGAAGACCTCTCCACCCTCAGCATCCACTTACTTATCTGCTACCGCCGCTATATCCTCTCCTTACCTTCCGCTGTTCTTAATTTTGAACAGCGCACTGAACAGGACACCGCTATCCTCCACGAACTGCTCCGCCGCAAAGACCTCCATCTCCTTGACCGCGAAGCCTACCGCCTCTCCCTCGAATATAACCGCCTCCTCTCAGACGACTGAGTGCATCATCTCCTGCCAGCAATTCCCACCATTACTTCCTCTGAATTTAGCCTCCTAAAATTAGTCTCTTAAATTTAGCCTCTTGAATTTAGCCTCTTGAATTTAGCCTCCTAAAATCAGCCTCCTGAATTTAGTCTCTTGAATTTAGCCTCTTGAATTTAGCCTCCTGAATTTAGTATCCTAAAATTAGTCTGCTGAAATTAGTTGCGCGAAGCTTGTTCTCGCCGGGAGCTCTGCTCCCATCCCTCGTCCTCCATCCCCCGTTCCCAATGCTCTCCCTTCCCTCCCACATACTCAACTACCGTATCAAGCCCTCCTCCAAGACCGAAGACCTCCTCATCCTCGGCCGTCTTTTCTCGGAAATAGGGGAGTACGCCTCCACTATACAACAGCGCTCCTACGCTCTGACAGCCCGTATGTGCCGCACCCGTCTCCGCAAAATCGAGTGCGAACTGCTCCGCCGCTCAGCTATCCGCACCCCCGAAGACATCCTCTCCATCCCTTCATCCCCC
>CAMWVA010000047.1 GCA_947177575.1 uncultured Porphyromonadaceae bacterium
TAATAGAAAAATTGGTAATAAAGTGTGCCCAAAAGTTATGTATTTAACTTTTGGGCACACTTTATTATGACACATTCTCGAAGTTTTTATTCTTATAGGTTATACTATTTACAACTTTTTTATAGTTTCCACTCTTCCGGAAGCGTAAGTAGTAACTACTATCACAGGGCCGGATACATAACCGGACACACGGCGTCCCGTAAGATCAAAAACATCGGTACGTACTACCGTATCACTATCACTGCCGATACTGCCGACACCGGATTCATGCAGCGGTGTTACCTCACAGGCATTGAGTATAAAGCCGTTTGAAGCATCTATAACCTGACCTATTATCCTTATATTATCCAGATTCTGTATGTAGTCAGGTAAAACAAAGGTATATTCAAAACTATACTTTTCACCCGGAATAAGAGTGCCGTCGATAAAAGCCGCGCCGTCGTATTCAGGATATATACCCCGCGCCACGTCCTTATACTCATAATCTACAACAACAGGAGGTAAGGATTCCCAGCCGGCCATTTCGGTACTTCCGCCTGAGTAAGAATTATGCTGATTACCTTTCAATCCGTCTTCAACCACAGTAAAGGCAAAATGCAGACCTGAAGCGTCAAGTTCGGTATCAACAATAACATCCGAATTTACTTTTACCTCACTGTCATCGAAGACAGTTGCCTTAACAGTATAACCTACCGGAACAGGTTCATCAATCTCTGTGGCTACCATACGCTTGATATTGAAATAAGGGTCGCCTTCAAGATGGCG
Source organism: uncultured Porphyromonadaceae bacterium (assembly GCA_947177575.1). Classification (GTDB taxonomy): domain Bacteria; phylum Bacteroidota; class Bacteroidia; order Bacteroidales; family Muribaculaceae; genus Lepagella. The sequence goes on from CAMWVA010000047.1 coordinate 766, forward strand.
GTTTACCTTACAACCGGGCAGACTCGTCACTGAGCTCAGAAGAGGCCGATAATCATCAGTAGCATAGACGTCGTCGGCATGAACAGCAATGGCAATAACTCTTTCACCATACATCTCTTTCATCATCTCCAGTCCGACGATGCCACGCGGACACCAGCCGCACCAGTCGCCTGTGCCCTCTTCGATAACGACACGGCGTACAAACGCCGGATCACGTTCCGTAAGGACAGCTGTAGCCTCGTTATTAGCCGTGTATGTATCAGGTTCGCCATTAACGGTAAGTACCTTCACATCAATTTCATGCACACCTATTCCGGTCATAGGAACAGAAAGTTCGACAGACATTTCATCACCCGCAGGTACAGTGCAGACAAAATTCTGTTCATCTTTCAGCACACCATCTACAGTACACGAAAGAGTGAAATTCTCCACGTCATTTATACCATAGTTTCTTACTGTAACAGGCATTACGGCAGTACCCTCACCTGAGGTTACAAAACTGTCGCCAAACGATAATATACCAAGCTCATTAAGCGGCATAGAGTCACCTTCGACAAGTGCTTCGATACAGAAAGCGCCGTTCACTTCCACCCACATAGCCTTAGTATTGTAATAGGCATTACAGGCTTCGGGTATCTTACCTTTGGTGTAACCCGCACCTCCGGACTTAGTGAATGTAGCTTTATAGCCTACCGCTATCTGGCTGTCAGGTTCTATATGCCACGGAGTATCGAGAGTCACCGTATGCCAGCCGGCCTCAAGAGTCCCGACTTTCTGACGTATAGCATACTCATCATCTTCCATACTGTCTGACAGATAGACATAGACATTATTAGCCTTAGCATTAAGACCTATTCTGACACTCGTTATCTCATTTCCGGCATATACACCTGTCTGTACCGGAGTAAGAGTAATCCAAGGGGTTATCGCACCTCCCGCGTCACCATAACCATTGTCGATATCCCCACACCAGCCAAGACGGGCAGGGCTCTGAGCCCATATACCCGTCATGGCAGCGAGGGACATCAGCAACATGCTGATTCTTCTCATAGTGTCTGTTTATTTCACAATAACCTTAATAGTCTGTTCACCGGTTGTCACCATATATATACCTGCCGGTAATGTCAGACCCGTGACACCGTCAACAACAGTATCAAGATAGGTAATACCGTCAGTACCGACAACTCGAACTTCGACAGGAGCCACCGACTTAAGTGTGAGAGTGCCCTGTCCGGAAACAACTGTCAGGAGAACATCACCTTCCATCTGAGCCACACCGGTCTCAATATCAGCATAGAATACATTTGACACACATGATTCGCCGGCATCCCAGAGAGTGGTGACATAATATGTATAGAGACCGTCCTCAGCTAAGGTCTCACTGAAAGACTCTGTATCTACCACAGCCACTTCTGTATTGTTACGATATACTTTATAGCCTGTGAGATTTATATTACGTACAGAACCCTCGGCAGGCACATAAGTTATGTCGTCAAGCATAAGGATATGACCGTTATATTGTGTAGTCTGCCTGATAGCGAATCTACGGGCATCGACAGGGAGCGTCACTGATACTTTACGCCAGTCATTACCGGGCACGTTTACAGTTTTAAGGACCTCAAAGGCTGTTACGTCAGGTTCAGCGGCATCAAGCGCGTCTTCTGTTGAATAGAGCACTTCGATTGTCTCATCGTTTACTGTCTGAAGAGAACGAATCCAGAATTCAACTTCAGTAGCACCTATAACCTCGGGTGAGATAAGCCAGTTATCATTGATTGAAGGCACTTCACCGAAGAAAGAGAATTCTATAGCCGTGAAACTGATAAGGCAACTGTTACCGGAATGAGCTTCGAAAGACTCGCGCTGCGGTATACCTTCGTAGAAGCCATCGGCCTCAACCTGCTCGTTATTCCATACTTCCCAAGCCATAGGAGCCTTGGCATTGGTCAGAGCGGGCCAGTATTTAGAGAAATCGGTAGTGGCACCATCGGCATCGTATGTGACCCACGGACCGAAGTCAGACAAAGCATACGGAGAATAATCCTCGAAACTGTCGGTAACAGGTACAGGCATAACACCTTCCGGACGGTTCCAGCTCAGTGATACAGTACCGTTATCATCTACCTCGCCTTCAATCTCAACCACAGGCATAGTATTACCTTTGACAAATACATAAGCCGGTTCGCAGCTATTGTTGGCCTCAAACTCATCGGCACCGAATACAGCCACAGCCTCATACTTAATTGTAGTATAAGCATCGCTCACGGCTATACCCATATCCATAGCTATCTCTGCAGATGTACCGGCGGCAAGCGATTCAATCGTCTGTTCTGATACAGGATTGCCGTCTTTATAAAGTATTACATTTACTGAAGCTTCACGACGACCAGTGTTAGCAACTGTTACAGAAGCCTCGGCTTTCTCACCGACAGTTACAGAAGCCGGCAACAGGATATTAGCCAATTCGACATCATTGTCAAAGACAGGTGCCACGCGGACATTATCAATAAAGACAGGCGCACTGCCGTCAGCTGCCCACGCTTCAAATAATATTATTATATCCGATGCACTGTCAAGACCGTCAATACCGAATGAATGACGCTGCCAGCCTTTGGAGCCATCATTATATGATACTGTGCCGATTTCAACCGGCTCATTATCATCAACCATGACTTTAAGTGTCATAATTGCGTCTTCAGGCTCAACATCATTACCATGCCACATAAAGAAAGCTACTCCTGCATTATCAAGGCCACTGACAGATATTCTTGGCGAACGTATCACAGCCGAACCGGGAGTCCAGCCGTTATTGGTAAACATAAGCATACCATTATCGCCGTCATTAGCCTGTACAGCCATATTGTCACCGGTGACAGGCTGCCATGAACCGTGACCGGTCGTAGAAGTCACACACCAGCCGTCGGAAGTGAAGTTACCTTCGGTCATACTTTCACGTAACGGCATTTCATAAGGAGTACCGAGAGTTACAATCACAGAGGACGAGGCACTTTCACCTGTTGAGTTAACAGCCTTAACCAGATAGCGTACAACGTGCTGAGTCTCACCTTCCGGTAATTCATAGCTTTCGTCACTGAACACACACTCACCGAGTTCACTTGCAAGCACCGGGATATAATAACCATCAAGATCATCCTGACGGCTGACAGTATAGGTAACGTCCGACAGGTCTATATAACCGCCGTTAAGACCTTCGGTACTTGGAGCAGTCCATTCTATATGTGCCTTGCAAGGCTCATACTGATGTACTTTAAGAGACCCTACCGAAGCCGGAGTATCAATGCCTACATAAGCTGAAGCATGACAGCACATACCTTCAAGGTCATTGCTATAGGCAGTCACAGCGTAAGTCATCATGCCCGAAGGTACATCACTGTCAGCCCATTCAAATGTCTGTCCGGGAGCGATGCCGGTCAACTGTTCAGTTACATCGGAACCTTCACGACGTATTTCGATATAGTCAATACCTATAAGCGGAGTACCGTCAAGAGTAGTCACAGGAGCCATACCTGACACAGTAACGGAAGGAGCACCCTGTGCGCCGGCCAATACTGTCACGGATTCAGCAGCCGCCGGAGCGGAAGGCGTGCCGCAAGGACGCATAGAGATATTGTCAAGCTGTATCTGCGGACCACCTGCCGGCGTCACATTGCGGAAAGAGATGTAGTAAACTCCGTCAGAAGGTATCAGAAAATCATAATAGAACGCACCGTTCCCGGCCGGTACCACAAGCTTCTCGGATAGTATACCGTTTGAGTTACCCGGCTCCGGAGCTGTCACAAGCTCAACCTCCATAAGACCGCTCTGACGGTCATAGGCATAGATATAAGTATCGAAAGACAGTGTGTAGGCATGACCTCCCTCAAGACGTATCTGAGGAGTGAAAAGATAGTAATCGGCATCAGTAGCAGAATTAGGCATACAGAGAGCATTACCGTTGCTGCCGTTCCAGCCGAAACCGTCATCAAGTGAGGTAAAGGTAGTGAAGCGGTCGAAACTTTCCCAGTTTTCAAAATCCTCAGTGAAGGGAGGAACATCGATTTCACCCCATCTTATCTGTTCAGTCCGGGCTTCGCCGCCTGCATTTTCACCTGTGTAAGCTATAACACGATATGAATAGTAAGCAAAAGCATCACTGAGTGTCTCGGAAAATTCCGTAGTCTTTATATGGTCGGCTACAGTAACCGAATTAGGTTCGCGTATCACTGTATAAGCCAAAGCATCCCGATCGAAATCACCGCCGTTCTGCGACTTCTGAGGCGCATCCCATGAGAGTGAGGCCACACCGCTGTCACTGATTGTGAAAGTCAGATTATCGACTGCTGCAGGAGTATCGAGACCGGTGAAAGTAGTGAAACGGCGTTCAGGTGAACGGCCAGCTTCATTGACAGCAAAAAGCTGCACTGTATGATTGCCGGCTTCCAAAGATTTATTGACTGTTACTGTCTCGGCAGGAGATGCAGAGAGTGTCTCTTCAACACCGTCCAGTATAAGCAGAGCCGATACCTCGCCGAGTGAGCCACCGCCGTAAGTAAACGAAGGCATTGTAAAACTAATCGTAGCCTCAGAGCTACCCGGAGCTGAATAAGCGAAACTTATATCACTCAGAGCATCAGGAGCATTATTATCACAGCCCGGCATATAAAGTCCTGTGATGTACTCTCCGTTGGGAGTCGGACCGAGATCAGTCTGATTTCCTGTTTCGGCGTCAATAGAGTAGACATGCGTGAACCAGTCTTCGGCAGCACATACCATGTAAATAAGACCTGAGCGGGGGTCGGCTGTAAGTCCCAACGGAGATTCAAGAGTCTCTATCTGACTTACCATAACTGTCTCACCGCTACCAATATCGGTTCTGTATATGCCCATATCCGTACCGTTAAGAGTAAGGACATTGCCATCATGGTCCAGACACATACCCATATAGTAGAGATAGCCGGGAAGCTGTGCTATGTTCGATATTTCAAGACTATCTATATCTATCGTGACAATCCAGGGTTCATAGTCTACCTGACTTATTGTATATATAAACTTTCCGGACGGGTCGATAGCCATACCGTACTGAGGATAGACATTATCCACACGGCGTTCGGAAATCAGTTGCCAGTCAGAGGTATCATATATATCAAGATATATTACATCTCCGCTCAGCCAGTCATATTCATGTACTATGGCGTAATATCGCCCGTCAGCGTATGCTCCTAAAGAAGGAACACGCATATCGGAAGTACCGTCGATATGCAGGGCCTCGCCGCCGGTGACAGACTGAAACGAGCACATACCTGCCGGCAGAGGTGAGATACTACCGTAATAATCGGTCTTATGATAGCCGTACAATAACGGACTGTTTGCACTGCCGGAGGTGTATGCCGATACTGTCAGAGGAACAAAGGCACACAGCGAGAATCCTGCAAGTGCTGACATGAGTTTTGATTTTCTCATAAAAGGTCAGTTGGAAAATTTATGTATAATATTAGTTCAGGACACTTGTGTCAAGAATGTTACGAAATTATCAAATATAAACGGAAGGAGTATAATATAGGACCTTCTTTTTTCTTCTGATTCATGAATCAGAAGAAAAAAGAGCATAAAAACAGGATATTAACATTATTCTTTATCTTCCTGACGTGCCATTCTCTGGTATAGAGACGGGGTCATACCTGTGAATTTTTTGAATGCCGCGTTAAAGGCAGATGCTGATGTAAAGCCTACACTTTCGGCTACAGACTGTATGGTAAGATGGCCGTAGGCAGCTACATCTATAAGTCGCCGCCGTGCTTCCCGCACACGGTAGCCGTTGAGGAAATTCCTGAAATTACCTCCGCTGAATTCATTTATAGCCTGTGACACATATTTTGTATTTGACTCCACGGCGCCGGCTAAAACAGAGAGTGAAAAATCAGGATTACAGTAAGGATGACCGGAATCCATATAGCTAAGAATACGCTTATACAGTTCCATATCGGCTGCTGTAACAGGCTCGGAAGATTCTGTCTCCGGTATTGTCACAGGTTGTGCGGGAATAGCTGTTTCAGGACGGGTGCTCTGTTCGAGCTGCACTATCTCTCTGTTGCGTCTGAAGAGTTGCCTGTTAGCTTTTAGATATTTGTCACGTATAAATATAAAGCCCCCTATTGCCAACAACGCTATCACAATAGTCACAATAAGTACCTGCTGTGTCGTAACTGTAAGAAGAAGTGATGCTATACGTTCCTCGGATTCACGCTGCTGCTCTTGCTGAAACGAACTTCTTATACTCATATATCCAGCAGGATTCATAAGCGAATCCTGAAGATGAAAATACTCCTCCTGATATTTCAGAGCATTTTCCATATCACCGGCCTTCGTATAGAGACGCATATAAGCTCTGCGTGTGTCAACAACAAGATTCGACAGATTATGAAGCTCAGCCAAACTGTCATAAACTGCCAGATATGACAGAGCGGAATCAAGGCGGCCGATATTCTCATAATGTTCACAAAGTGCCGAAGCAGGCGAGAGTTTAAGACGTTGTTCCATACCTGCCGAATCAACAAATTGTATTGTCTTCATCATATCCGCTACTCCTTGAGAGGGATTGTCAAACATCAGACCGACATAGCCCTTAAGCAGTATAATGAAGTAACGCTGGCTATCTCTGTCTTCAGCTTTCATATCAGCAAGCAGACGCCCGTAGTAAAGAGCCTTATCACGACTGCCGGTATGACAGGCGGACAAGGCAAGATTTATAAGCATCCGAATCTCAGCCTTTTCCCGGTGAGCACTCACGGCACGACTATAAGCCTTTTCATAATGCCGAGCCGCACTCACGAAATCACCGTAGGCAAAATGTATATTTCCTATATAATAATATGTATTGATGTAATCATCTGTATCCATGAAAGCCGTATCCGGCAATACACTCTGAAGTGTGTTAAGAGCTGAAGTATAATCACCGTTAAGATACTGCTGTCTGCCATTCTGTACAGTTGTATGTGTTTCACGCTGCGAATTATCCCTACTGCCGCTACAGGCAACGGTAACAGTTATGAGAGCCAACATAACGGTATACGGCAATAAAGAGTGCAATACTCTATGAACTAACATAAGAGTATTGCACAGTCTGAAGATATGAATCCTGTTTACGGATAGGGCCATTTATCTATATCCGATGATTATTTCAGTGGGTCTGAACTACCTGTGTAGGCGCCTGAGTTCGGTTACGTTCATCTACAGCTTCAACGACTTTAGCAGCCAGCCGGGCAAAAGCCGCTGCTTCGGCATTACCGCTATCGGTACCGCCCATTTCCTCGGCTGTGGCAAGAGCCAAGGTAGTCGGTTCTCCCCGGTCTACATGCTCACCTATCGAGGCTACAAGAGGTATCTGAGCTAACAGTGGTACATTAAGAGCTTCAGCTAAGCGGACACCGCCGCCATTACCGAACAGATAGTAACGTTCTTCCGGGTGAGTAGCCGGAGTAAACCATGACATGTTCTCAACGATACCGAGTACAGGCACATTGATAGCCGGGCCTTGGAACATAGCTATGCCCTTACGTGCATCGGCAAGAGCCACTTCCTGCGGAGTAGTGACAACCACTACACCGGTTATAGGGAGTGTCTGAACAAGAGTCAGATGTATATCGCTCGTACCCGGAGGAGTATCGATAATAAAATAATCAAGGTCGCCCCACCACGCATCGGTGATAAGCTGTTTCAGAGCGTTGCTTGCCATACCGCCGCGCCAGAGCACAGGCTTATCCTTATCGACAAGGAAACCTATCGAAAGCATCTTGACACCGTATTTCTCTATAGGTTCTATCCAGTCACGACCGTCTTTATTTACCATGTAAAGCTGCTCGTCCTCAACACCAAACATTTTGGGAGCCGAGGGACCGAAAATGTCGGCGTCAAGCAGTCCCACCTTATGTCCACGCGCAGTTAAGGCTATGGCAAGGTTTGTGGCTACAGTCGATTTGCCGACGCCACCCTTACCTGATGCCACACCGATTATATTCTTAACACCCGGAAGAGGAGTAGCCGGTTTATCAGCTACCGGTTTACGTGTCTTTACAGCTATATTACCCTTTACCTCTACCTCAGGCGAGACATAGGTATTGATTGCGGTTTCGGCCGCACGTACCACACTACGTATAAAAGGGTCGGTAGGTTTATCAAATATCAGCGAGAATGATACTTTATTACCATCAATACGTATGTCATCCTCTACCATACCGTTCTCGACAAGGTCCTTGCCGTTGCCGGGATATTTTACATTTTTAAGGGCCTCGGTTATCAGGGCCGGATATAATGTCACCATTTTTTCTTAGTATTAACTCTTTTAAAGTTTAATAGCCCGGTAATGTTCCTGTTCATCAGTCGGCGACAGGCAACTGCGCGTGGCGTGGCATACTGCGGTAGTCATCACGTTCTATGTCTTCAGTCTCCGGTTCCAGATAGGGGAAACGGTCATGTAGGCGGAAACTAAGCAACTTGATTGTCTTACCCCGGGCGAGCCACTGAGTTTCATAATAAGTCTTGATACTACGCACCGGGTCGGCCATACCGCTACCGTAAAGATCATCTGTCTGTTCAAGAATTTCAAAACCGTTCAGTTCTACCAGACGACGTGTATATTCATACAGAAAAGGTGAATCTGTCTTAAGATGAATAATGCCGCCGGGACGCAAAAAACCGGCATATAGAGTCAGAAAACGCGTCGAAGTGAGTCGCTTACGCGTTTTCTGCATCTGAGGGTCAGGGAAAGTAATCCACACCTCATCGACCTCTCCGCCATCGAAAAAAGCTGATATGTTTTCTATCTCGGTACGTAGAAAAGCAGCGTTATCCAAACCTTCTTCCTCCACACATTTAGCTCCGCTCCAGAGACGTGCGCCTTTAATGTCAACACCGATATGATTATGGTCAGCATGAGCACGGGCTAAGCCTACGGTATATTCACCTTTACCGCAGCCAAGCTCAAGGACTATCGGTCTGCTGACAGCAAACACTCCGCCGTTCCATTGTCCTTTATAAGGAAAACCGGTAGCTATAAGCTGTTCACGCGGATACTGAAGGGCACATTTGAAGCCCTTCATATCAGCAAATTTCTTCAGTTTATTTTTTCCCATGACTATTTCTGTACCAAAAATTTACGGCTTACACACTGTTTACCGCCGTGTGCGCCGGCAACAAGTATACTACTATCGAAAGCACTACAATCAACCGTAACCTCAGCGGCACCACCGGGTGAAGCCGTATAGAGACAGAGCCCTTCGGCTGAATATACTGTCACCTCGTCTATACCTTCAGCGCAGTACACTGTCAGACAGTCAGACTGCATAGTAAGGCGTATACTACTCTCCTCAGCAACAACACGGTCAACACCTGAAACCGTACAGATATTGAAACGTCCCCACTGTTCATCGGCACGCCATAGGTCCTGATAGTCATCGCCAACGATAAGTGATATCGACGAACAGTCTATACCGTCAAAAGCCCCGGATACAGCTCCGGGTATCCGCGATCCGAGAGTTGTGGCATCAATATCCTTCAAGTGCCTCATACCGTCGAATACATGCGCACCGACTTCTGAAAGGTCATCAGCTAAATGCAATCTTACGCCACCGGCCGAAGCAACACAGCAGTCACCTAAAACAGTTGCACCGGAAACAACAGCATCGGCATCAAGTGCGGTACAGTGAGCCGTAAAAAGATCAGGTACGTCGGAAGGTGCACCTTCAAGACGTTCGAGACGTACGGCTCCCATCAGCACGCCGCGTCCGAAATCGGCATGACTGTCAAATACCACACTTTCTAAATGTTCCATACCGCTTAGTGCAAAATCAGCGAAATAGCTGACACCGCTAAGTTCAAGATGACGTAAAGATGTACCGGTGAATACTTCGCTACCTACACTACGCAGGACGGAGGGTAAAGATATTTCATTCAGAAGCCCGCAGCCTTTGAACATAGCAGCAGGAAGCTCACTGATATGACTTGCAGACATATCGACATTTCGCAGAGATGTACAGCTATATAGAGCGAACTCTCCTACCTGTCTAAGTGAAGCAGGCAACGTAAGCGATTCCAAAGCACTGGCAGCCAAAGCACCTTCACCTAAGACAGTAAGCGTAGCCGGAAGCTTCAGCTCTACAAAAGGTGCACCCATGAATATATATTCAGGCAATTCACCGGCAGGAAACCATGTATGTCCCTGCCATAACGGACGATGATAAGTGTAAGCCTCGATATTGACATCGCTCAGGTCGAGTGCAGTGACAGCACCGGGATTCTCTGCTAAAGCTATAAGATCACGTACATCTATACTACCGGTGAGACGCAGTTCGGTATCTGTATTGCCGGTAAGAGCGCCGGCAAGAGTGCCGGGAGAGACATTCAGTTCGAGAGCCGCTGCAAGCAACGGCGTACACAACAGAAATCCGGCGGTGGAGTATCTGATAATATTATTCATGACATCAGCTTAATTTACCACCATTACTTTGGTAACATTGGCAAGGTCCGTATCACCGGCACCTGAGGAAGCAAGTACAAAGTAGACACCTGTCTTGACGCGGACATGATTATGGTTGGTTATATCCCATTTGACTTCGCCTCCCTGAGCCGGACCAAGTTCTTTGACCAGATTACCGGCGGCGTCACATATCTTTACCAACGCACCTTCACCAAGACCGTCTATAGTAACATAACCGAAGTAATCAGGACGTACAGGATTAGGATAAGCACGTACAGACTCCATATCTCCGGCACTGCCTGTGCCCGAAGGGAAATACTGTGCCATACCGTATAGAGTAGACATAAGTATCGAACGTGTGACAGGGTCATAGCCCACACTGTAGACTATATTGTCAGGCAACCATGAGTTGTCAGTGGTAAACTCACCGAGAATAGTACGGCCGTCGGAAGAGGTACACACAAGGCCTGCACCTTTTGTCGCAAACCATTTGCGGCCCTGACCGTCATCGATAATATCGCAAAGCTCTACTCCTTCCAAAAGATAATCGGCAAGATCTGTGCCGTCGTTACGTGAAACCTTAATACGGTCCACACGCTCGGGATTACTCATAGCCGCACGGGGCTGCATCGTGAATATACCGGTAGTGGTACCTACCCAGACCAAACCTGTCGAGAGGTCTTCGTACATACACTTGATACCATGATGATCCACAATACCGCCGTCACGGTCGTAAATAGTATTCATATATACTACCTTATCGTCGCCTTGGTCTGCAGGAGTACCGTTGGTATCAATTATCATTATCGGAGCATCGTAACCATTACCGCAAGCCAACAAAAGACCTCGGTTCGCCTGAGCCTTCAGAGGCAACAGAATGTCATAGCTCGTGTAATCATCTTTATTATATTTGATGGGCAATACTTTCCACGGACGGAAATTATCAGCCCCGGTAGTGGCACGACGGTCTTCAGGCAGCCAGCACCACAGTTCGTAAGGTGTGTCGGAATCATGATTCTGATAGGCGGTCCACAGATTACCGTCAGCATCAAACTGAGGAGCTGTAAACTTATACACATTCTTACGTGTCTGTTTATCAGGCACCACAGCCACGAAACCGGGTAGCGAACCGGTTGCATCCGAAGTGTGCGACATGTGGAGTATGTCTTCCGGGTCACTCAGGTTTATACGGGCCATACCCTGAAGCATCGAACCGAAATAGATATAATCATTATTGTCAGGGTCAATAGCCAGACCGTTAGGATTCCTGATTATATTTTCCTGTGAAGGATTCTGGTAAGCCGGACCATACTTAGTCCATTCTCCCTGATTCAGTCCGCTGAGCACTATAGGATTGCGTACAGAAGCAGCTGTAAAGTTAAGGTTTGTTCCATGATTCGAAACCAACATACCGTAACGCGGGTGATACTCTATCTCATCACAACGGAACACAGCAGGTGCGTTAGGCATCATCTCACCACGTGTAAGAGTCCACACCTTGCTGCTGTCATCATAACTTCGGCTATACAGTCCCTGACGTTCGGCTACATACCAGAATTCTTTAAAATCCCATGTACCGACACACGTGTTACGGTCATCGGCATAACGGCCTAATACCTGATTGTTACCGTCGCGGGTGAGTTGCTGAATATTGTCACCACTCGCTATCATATATCCGTCGCGGTTAGGAGTCAGATAGGTACGGTATGTTCTGGCTACAATTTTATTGTCGTATGAACCGTCAGCTTTCGGACGCATAACCGTTACTTCATACTGGTCAGCAGGTTTAGCAAAGACTGCGATAGCGTTGCTATCAAGCGGCAGCAGACGGGCGGGACTGCTGAAAGTACCGGATTTTACAAAATCTGTAAGGTTAAAATTAGGCTGCGATACTTTCGATTCATATACGTCACCGTCGTAAGCTATAAACAGACGGTCACCCATACGGGCAACAGATTCAATTACACGACCGTAGTTACGTGATTCTGCTATCTCGGCTTTATTGTCATCTATACAGATATAGCCGAAATCGGTGGCAAGCCAGGCCTGGCCTGCCTCAGGCCAGAACGTGATATCATTCACACGCTTGGATATAGGCAGAGATGCCGACATGAGCCCCGGAATATTACGTATCTCACCGTTGTCATACACAAGGTCGATATTGCAGTTATCATATACCACGAGAAGATAACGCTTCTCGGGATTATACTCGGCAATAGCAACTATGTTGTCAGAAAGACCGGTGCGTTTAGTATGGCCCGTAAGTTCATCGGTTTCTTTATCGTAGTAATAAAGGAAGGCCATAGGAGTTGAATATTCGGCTTCAGTAGGAATATACGGCTGGGCATAACCAAGGGTATAGACACGTGTCGGAGTGTCTATTATTTTGAAAGTATTACTATCGTATGTAGGGTGCAGCAGCCAGTCGCCGCTCATGGCGGCATGGAGCGCACAGGTCAGACCGCACAGAAAGAGCAGCAGGGTATATATGCGTTTCATAGATGTAAATATGTTTTTCGTTCGCCGGCGAGGCGTTTCTTATTCACCACAAAGATATTTGCCGAGAGCAGCCATAGCGCGGCCTCTGTGCGAGATACTGTTTTTTGCTTCCGGAGTCATATCGGCAAAACTAACTCCTGTCTCATCGGCAATAAATATAGGGTCATACCCGAAGCCGCTGTTACCGCTCGGAGTACGGGCTATCGTACCGTCAACACGACCTTCGAAAAGATGTTCTTCACCGTCAAGACAGAGAGCTATAACTGTAGTGAAGTGAGCATGGCGGTTGTCAGCGCCTTCAAGCTCGCGCAACAGACGTGCCATATTGGCAGATGAATCATGACCCGGACCTGCATAACGTGCACTCATCACTCCGGGTGCACCATCGAGAGCATCGACCATAAGGCCGGTGTCATCGGCAAAGCAGTCACATCCGTAATGGTCACGGACCCAACGTGCTTTCTGCAAAGCATTGCCGGCAAGGGTATCGGAAGTCTCTGGTATATCATCGTGGCAGCCAATCTCAGCAAGGCTCACTATACGGAAGCGGTCGCCTGCTATAGCCCGCGCTTCAGCAAGCTTATGGGCATTATTGGTAGCGAATACTAATTCTTTCACTTTTTCCATATTTCTGTAACGCTTCAATACCCTCCTATATTGTAAACAGCTTATATATAAGACTGCGTGCAGCCTGACATTTACCTCAGGCTGCACGCAGTCTTATATATAGAAAAAGATAATGCTTGTTTACAGTACGATATTGACTATCTTGCCGGGTACGACAATGACTTTACGCGGTGTTTTGCCGTCGAGCCATTTGGCGGCATTGGCGTCGGCGAGTGCAATGCGTTCGACTTCTTCACGCGGTGCATCGGCCGGGGCTTCAATAGTGTAGCGTGTCTTACCGTTGAAGCTGACCGGATATTTTTTAATGTCTTCCTTCAGATAGTCTTCATTCCATTCAGGCCATTGTGCATCTACTACGGTACCTTCATGGCCAAGACGGTGCCAGAATTCTTCAGCTATGTGAGGTGCAAAAGGAGCTAACACACGGGTCAGAAGCTCTACTGACTCACGGCTTACACTCTTCAGAGCACTCAGTTCATTGACAGCTATCATAAAGGCGGCCACTGAAGTATTGAAAGAGAAGTTCTCGATATCGGCAGTCACTTTCTTTATGAGTTTATGAACCGATTTCTTCTCTTCACGACTCATCTCAGTATCATTCTTTTCGGCACGCTCAAACAGATTCCAAAGTTTGCGCAGGAAACGGTGTACACCGTCGATACCGTTGGTATCCCAGGGCTTAGACTGCTCGATAGGTCCTAAGAACATCTCATACAGACGAAGTGTGTCAGCACCGTAACGCTCTACTATATCGTCGGGATTAACTACGTTGAACATCGACTTCGACATCTTTTCAACAGCGTAACCACAACGGTACTTACCATCGGCATCAAGCACAAATTCGGCATCGGCGTATTCCGGACGCCAGCGGCGGAAAGCTTCGGTATCGAGTATATCGTTATTCACAAGATTTATATCCACACGTATAGGTGTGGTGTCATATTCCTTGCGCTTGCCGTAGGTAACGAATGTATTGGTATCTTTGATACGGTATACAAAGTTGCTGCGGCCCTGTATCATACCCTGATTCACCAATTTGGCAAACGGCTCGGCTTCAACCACGTATCCGAGGTCATAAAGGAATTTGTTCCAGAAGCGTGAGTATATAAGGTGACCTGTTGCATGTTCGGCGCCGCCAACATAAAGATCGACATTACGCCAATATTCATCAGCTTCTTTACCGACAAGTGCTTTGTCGTTGCGAGGGTCCATATAACGCAGATAATATGCTGATGAACCGGCGAAACCCGGCATCGTGCACAGTTCTATAGGATAACCTTCGGGAGTAACCCAACCTTTAGCGCGTCCTAACGGTGGCTCGCCGGTGCTTGTAGGCAGATAACTGTCAACTTCAGGAAGACGGAGCGGAAGTACGGATTCGTCCATAAGATAAGCTACACCGTCCTTATAATATACCGGGAATGGCTCACCCCAGTAACGCTGACGTGAGAAAATAGCATCGCGCAGACGATAGTTTACTTTAACCTTGCCAAGTCCTTTCTCCTCGATATGACGCTTTGTACGAGCTATAGCTTCTTTCACTTCAAGTCCGTTAAGGTCAAGATCAGGACCACACGAATTTATCATACGTCCTTCTTTGGCATCGAAGCTCTCTTCACTTACGTCCGCACCTTCTATAAGCGGTATTACAGGCAGATTGAAGTGACGGGCAAAGGCGTAGTCGCGTGAGTCGTGAGCCGGAACGGCCATAATGGCACCTGTACCGTAGCCTGCCAATACATAATCGCTTATCCAGATAGGTATTTTTTTACCGGTAAGAGGATTAATAGCATAACTTCCAGTAAAGACACCGCTGACTTTGCGGTCTATCTGACGTTCACGTTCGGTCTTGTGCTTCACTTCATTTAGATAAGCTTCCACAGCTTCCTTCTGTTCGGGAGCGGTAAGCATCGGAACGTATGCGGACTCAGGAGCTAACACCATAAATGTAACACCGAAAATAGTATCGGCACGTGTGGTGAAGATTTCAAGTTCGATATCACTGTCAGCAACTCCGAAACGCATTTCGGCACCTTCACTGCGGCCTATCCAGTTACGCTGTGTTTCTTTAAGCGACTCGCTCCACTGTACATCATCAAGTCCGTCAAGCAGACGCTGTGCGTAAGCCGATACGCGCAGACACCACTGGGTCATCAGTTTCTGCTCTACAGGAAAACCTCCGCGCACGCTTACACCTTCGCTTACCTCATCGTTGGCAAGTACAGTGCCTAACTGCGGACACCAGTTCACCATCGTCTCGCCCTGATAGGCTATTCGGTAGTTCATCAGCACTTCGCGCTGACGACGCTCATCCATAGCGTTCCATTCGTCAGCGGTAAATTCCATATCCTTACCTGTTGCGGCGTTTACACCTTCGGTACCGTATTTACTGAAGTGCTCCACAAGCTCGGCTATAGGACGTGCTTTACCTTCGGCACGGTCATACCAGTGATTGAACATTTGCATAAAGGCCCACTGAGTCCAGCGGTAATATTCAGGATCGCAGGTACGGACTTCGCGGCTCCAGTCAAACGAAAAACCTATCTTGTCAAGCTGTTCACGGTAACGTGCTATATTGGCATTGGTTGTTATCTCAGGGTGCTGACCGGTCTGTATAGCATACTGCTCAGCAGGCAGACCGTAAGCATCATAACCCATAGGATGCAATACATTAAAGCCCTGCTGACGCTTATAACGGCTGTATATGTCGCTTGCTATATAGCCTAACGGATGACCGACATGTAACCCTGCTCCCGAGGGGTAAGGGAACATATCGAGCACATAAAATTTCTTACGGCCCGGTTCCACTTCGGTCTTATATGTCTCGTTGTCTTTCCAGTACTGTTGCCAGCGCTGTTCTATCTCTTTGTGGTTGTATTCCATGATGCCTGTTTATTATGGAGGGCAAAGTTAATCATTTTTTTGTCAATATGCGAATTTGCTGCTAACTTTGCCCGTGGATTACCCTACAGACAGGACACAATCCAAATCTGTAGGTGTCTTCTTAATTTAACTTTTTACTGACTGTCTGAAATGTCAACTAATACTAACGACAACACCCGCAAGGTGACCACACGCCGACTGGTAGAAATGAAACAGCGTGGCGAAAAGATTTCGATGCTTACAGCCTACGATTACTCGTCGGCTAAAATTATAGATCAGGCCGGTATTGACTGCATATTGGTAGGAGATTCGGCCTCAAACGTAATGGCAGGCAACATGACTACATTACCCATCACTCTCGACCAGATGATATATCACGGCAAATCGGTCATGAAGGCCGTACGTCGAGCTCTTGTCGTAGTTGACCTGCCTTTCGGCTCATATCAGGGTAATTCCAAAGAAGCCCTTGCCTCGGCTATACGTATCATGAAGGAAAGTCATGCAGAAGCAGTCAAGATGGAGGGAGGTGCCGAGATACGTGAGTCAATAGAACGTATACTTTCAGCCGGTATTCCGGTAATGGGACATTTAGGTCTTACACCACAGTCCATCAATAAATTCGGCACATACGCTGTTCGTGCCCGCGAAGAGGCAGAAGCTGAAAAACTGATTGCCGACGCTAAGATGCTTGAGGAAATCGGATGTTTCGCTATGGTACTCGAAAAAATACCTGCCCAGTTAGCCGAACGTGTCTCAAAAGAGGTATCAATTCCCACCATTGGCATCGGTGCCGGTGGAGGCTGTGATGGCCAAGTACTCGTCATGCACGACATGCTTGGCATCAACGAAGGCTTCTCACCACGCTTTCTGCGCCGCTACGCCGACATCGGCTCCATCATGACCGACGCCGTCAAACACTATATCGACGATGTGAAGTCAGGCGAATTCCCCAACGCCTCGGAGCAATATTAAAGCGATTTCTCCGAGTTATCGGAGTAATCGGAGCTATCGGAATTATCGGAGCTATCGGAATTATCGGAGCTATCGGAATTATCGGAGCTATCGGAATTATCAGAACTATCCGAACTATCCGAAAATTCTGATTCCTCTGATAATTCCGATAGCTCCGATTGCTCAGATAACTCGGATTATTCCGATAGCTCCGACTGCTCCGATAACTCCGATCTCTCGGATTTCTCCGATAACCTTTCCCCGCTTGCCAATGAAATACCTCCTACCATTTTTATCTGTCCTCGTAGTTTTACTGACCTTACAGGTAAGAGGAGCAGAGGCCCACAACGACCTCCCCGCTCTCCCTACCCACTTACTGTTGATAGAAGGGGAAAAGTGTCTTGAAGCTGATTCCCTTGAAGAGCGTGCCACCGCTGCCTTTAACGTGGTTATAAACAGATACTATCAGAATCCTAATGATACAGCTATCCGTCACGCTGCCGTAATAGCCCTGCGCCATCTCGGTAATATACACCTCACCCATCGTATAGATTACCGCAAGGCTTATCGTTACCTACATCTGGCCCAACAGATAGCTTCCGACGACGGTAACGATTACCAACTCGCTTTTATACTCAACAGCTTAGCTTCTCTCTACACCACAAATGTCGGAGATAATGACTCCATTGCTGCTATGTCGCGTCAGCTACTGCTCGATGCACTACGCACCTCAATACGTTCAAACAATTATAGTCTGTTACCCACAGTAGGCATCAATATAGCTTTCCTTTCTTTTTCTAATGGAAACTGGGGTATATTCAAAGACGATATTCATAAAATCGTGAATCTTCAATTCGATTCAGCTAATTTAACAGGTGGTCATACGGCCAAAACAATGATTAAAGCTACAGATGCTTTCTTTGCCAAAGACTACACATTAGCTGAAAAGTTAATACAGGATGCACGCCAGACTATGCCAAAGGAGCGTTTTGCCGAACGCTT
>CAMWVA010000048.1 GCA_947177575.1 uncultured Porphyromonadaceae bacterium
GCACGCCACCCTCTCACGGTGGAGACTCGGGTTCGAGTCCCGGATCGGCTACTAAGGACTATCATCACACCAATGATAGTCCTTTTTTATTTAAGCTAAATTAAGGACATTATAGTATTTTTGAAAAAAATACTTGTCTTGGGGTAATGATTTCTGTCGGTCAACTGTCTTCTAAGTAAAAGACATCAGAATGCGCTATTCCACGACAGAGTTTGAAACTCTATATACCAGCTGCTTTCCGCCCTCGATGAGATTGGCGATGAGCCTGCTTCATGAAGAAGAGGAGGCGCGTGATGTGGTACATGAAGTATTTCTCAGACTTTGGGAGTCGGATATGCGGGTTGATAATCCGCTGGCCTTTATCATACGCTCAGTACGTAATGCATGTATAAATCGGATCAACATGCTTGATACGCGTGAGAAGATTCGCATGAGACTGACACTTGAAGCCCTGCCTGAGGATTACGATTCCGAGCAACGTAACGATGAAGTTGTAGCTGCTATACGACAATTGCTGACAGCGCGCGAGCAACAAGTGGTGAACAATGTCTACACACAGGGTATGAGTTACAAAGAGACAGCCGAAAAACTTGGAGTCACCGTAGCGGCAGTAAACAAAAATATCGTTGCAGCCTTGAAAAAATTAAGAACACATTTCAAAACCGGTAAATCATGACAGAAGAACAGAAAGAAATTCTGATAGCCAAGATGCTTGACGTGCCTTCCTCTTTGTCAGATGAAGAACTGGCTGCTGTGGTAGAAGATGAGGAGTTAAGGGAAATATATGAGATATCTTCAGCCGTCAGCGGAGCCTGTATCCGCCAGCCGAAAATAAATGTAGAGGAAGAATGGAAGTGTTTTCGTCCCTATATCAAGCCGAAACCGGCGCCGATGCGATGGATTATGAAAGTAGCTGCTATCTTTTTGGGTATTGTGTCGGTATCGGCTATTGTAATTAAGATAATTGATAGTGCGTTCACAACAGATACTCAATCGGGTATTGTTAAGGTAGAACAGCCGGTAGCACCCAAACAGTCTGTAACGCCCGAACAAGTTGTAACGCTTAAGGAGACAACGCAGGAGTTATTAGCAGCTTCGGAGACTACTACAGTTGCGTCAGTTAAGAAGAAACAGCTCAATAAGCGGAAACGAAAAGTCAGCAAAGCCGCTGAAGTCGAAATTGTCGAACCGGAGAAAGTAATACAGTCGGACGAAGTGGATATTGATGAATTTCTCCGCATACAGCAGGCCAGGATAGACAATGATTTAGCCTTACAGACAGCCAGAGTTATTGAAGATGAATATTACAATGTCTGTCTTTTATGTGACGAGGTGGGCTGGAATGACGAGTTAATGAATAATAAAATCAGGAAATTAACTATACAATAACACGAACATTATGAAAACAATAGTACACTGGCTGATAAACATTTTATTCGTCACCATACCGATGATGGCGACAGCACAAACCAATATTCAGGCAGCTTTCGATGCCATAATTAAATGTCCTGAAGCGCAGATAGTCGAAAGCCATAATCTTGACAAAGACCCTATTACAAATACTAAGTCCGGACAATGTGATATATATAGATTTGTACTACCTGTGCGTAAATTCAATCTTATTAAGAATGTGATTTCTGCTTTTGATGCTGACAGGCACTTGGCTTATAGTTTTAACAGTGGTAAAACCACACCTACAGAAGCTCAAATGCAGGTGGCCGTAGGTGACGGTCAAACCAGTGTACCTATTAACAGACCTGGTTGTGAATACATAGATGCTCTTTTTCTGGCTCCGCAGTCAGAAGACCCTGAGGGTAAATTTCGTTATGTCTACGCTATGAATTATAAGAAAGAGGGAAATACTTTTGAGGGTCAACTTATTGTTACATACGCTCTTACATTGAGCTACAGACAGAAGGCATATCAGGAACGACAGCAACTTGACCAACTCAGGCAATTACGCACTATCAACTCGTTATCGCAATCTTCGGACGGGTTTTCACAATCATGGTTTGATACGATGATCTCCTGTTTACAAGGTATGGAGTCTGTAGGTGCACGTACACAGGTTGCTCTTGCCACTAAAGCGTATAATCTTGTCAAAGAGATTAAGGAATTTCCGGAAGTAACAAAGCAAGACAAGGTGGCGATAACGGAAATTATTAAGGAAATGTTGTCAAATAAAGAGTATAACTCCAATACCATACTGGTTAAAATTCTAAATCAGTGTTTAATTGGATTAAAGTAAGAAGATATTAGTAATCAGATTTTTAACCTAACTAATATGTTCTCTTATTCTACTCTGATGTCATTTCCTTACAACAGACGTTTCCTTACCGTTACGTTGCTGGCTATCGGCAGCGTGTCTGTCTCAGGGGATGTAGCTCTTCCTAACAACAGATGAGGCCGTCCGTTGTGAATATGACTATTGCCCATCAGGAGATATATAGTGATATATATTCCTTCATTCTATTACAAGTATATTAATTAACAGTCTTTTATCATATTTTTTGAAGTATTTTTTGGTTTGTACCATAAATCGCTTAAATTTGTAAGATTGTTTGATTTCAGGCAATAATACAAATTTAAGCGATTTCGGTATGCGGTGAAGCCATATCATATTTCTTCTTCTGTGTTTTCTTTTAGCCTTAGGTTGTAGTCACAGTACAGTTCGCACGGATCTTGACCGAGTCGACTCGATGCTCGAGTCGGACCCTGAAGAGGCTTCGGTCCTTCTCGATTCGATAAGTCCGCGTACTGTAGCCGACAGTGCGTGTCATGCTCTTTACCGTCTGGTGACAATAGGTAAGCTGACGGGCATGGTTGACAATGACAGTCTGTTGTCAATGGTCAGAGACTTCTACAGGGGAAATAACCCCGACCATCCCGACCGCGATGCAATGATAGCGGACTATTATCTCGGAACCGAAGCTATGGAAAAAGGGCATATTGCGATTGCCACAAGGCTGCTTGACAGCAGCTAAGGAGGCAGGCGAGACACTCTGCGATACCGCTTACCTATGCCGTATTTACGGTCATTTAGCTATCTTATCTCAAGATGACTATAACGGGCCTGCTTACATAGACTATTCCCGTAAGGCTCTTGAAATGGCTCTTGTGGTCGATACGGCAAATGCGGTGTATGACATGATGCGGCTTGCGGATGCTTATTCCTCAGTCGAAAAAGATTCTGTTTCGTGGGAGATACTCCGGACAGACACGTGATGGAATAGTGAACCGTCTGGGTAACGGTGAAGCGACTCTGGAGGAGCTCAATACGTTCAGTTCGGCCATGATGGAGCAGCTGGCCCATCTTGACGGCGGAGTATGGTGCATGACAGCCAACAGCCTGTGGGTGAACGGCAGCGGTGATGATGTTAACGCCGGTTTCAGTAACACTCTGAATGAGTTCTACAACGCTTCGCTGTATGCTCGGGACTTCGGTACGGATGATGTCAGAAGCGAGATTAACCGCTGGATAGAGAATCATACCTACGGATTTATTAAGGATTTTCTTTCTGATGGAGTCTGCGGTAACGCAGCCTTAGTCAATACTATATATTTTAAAGGTATATGGACTGATGCCTTCAATACGGCGAACACCGCTCCCGCACCTTTCCACAATCTTGACGGCAGTGTAAAAGAAGTCGCTGCAATGCATAGGAAGTTCTACTTTGAAGCAAGCTTTAATAATGATGTAACGACCCTGATATTTCCTTTAGGAGTAGGGGGGAGCAACCGTCACTTCATGATGACGGTGATGATGCCTGCGGATGATTTTGACGGTTTTGTAAATACTCTCACCGCCGAAAAGATAGCCGGATTTACC
Source organism: uncultured Porphyromonadaceae bacterium (assembly GCA_947177575.1). Lineage (GTDB taxonomy): Bacteria > Bacteroidota > Bacteroidia > Bacteroidales > Muribaculaceae > Lepagella. The sequence goes on from CAMWVA010000048.1 coordinate 3,830, forward strand.
GAATCCACTATACATAAATCGGAGCCGCTGAGTCTGAGGTTGCCGAAGTTTGAAAGTGACTATAAGAACGATATTATTTCCTGTCTGACAGCCCTTGGTCTGGGAAGCATGTTTGACAACGGATTTGATTCCATGCTGACATCGCCTGTAAAATTAAATACAGCTGTACACGGTGCCCGGATTAAGGTCAGTGAGGAAGGAACCGAAGCTGCCGGAGCAACTACTCTTTCCGGTGCGTCTTGGGGTAGGCCTAATGACCCGGAGTGGATAGTAGTAAATATTGATCATCCGTTTGTCTATACTATAAGTGAGGTTTCGACCGGTACGATTCTCTTTATGGGTGAGGTAACGAACCTGTAAGACAGAGATGTAAGTAGATACAATTGTATCAAGACTGTGGTTATCCGTAGGCACATTGTAAAGCGATTCAGATTGAGAGGCAATCGGCTAACACCATGTCAGGCAGGTGTTCCTACGGATATAAGGGGTCACACGGGAATAGCGGGCGAAGGGAGCTGTTCCTGTGTGGCTCTTAACTGATTTCAGCAGGGAGTTATACGGTGAAGGTGAGGCCGTCGTAGAGGGGGCGTACGTTGGGGGGAAGGCGTTGTTCGAGTTCGGCATGGGTTCCGGCGTTGTGGCAGAAGTGGGTGAGGTAGGCGCGTTCAGGGTGGAGGCGTTCTATGATTGCCAGGGCTTCATCGACTGTAAGATGGGCGAAGTGTTCGGGTGTCCAGCGGAGGGCATTGATTATCAGGACACGTACACCTTCGAGTTTATCTAACTGGTCTTCGTCGATAGTCTTTACGTCGGTAAGGTAGGCGAAATCGCCTATACGGTAGCCGTAAATAGGGAGTTTGCCGTGATGTACTTCGATTGGTATGATTTTCAGACCATGTATGAAGAACGGACGGTCGTCAATGACCTTAAGTTGCAGATGTGGCACACCGGGGTAAAGGGTAGGACGGAAGCAGTAGTCAAGACGGCGGCGTAAATCGCCGTCTACGTCACTGCGTACGTAGATGGGCAATTCGGTTCTGTCGCCCAATAAGGGGCGTAAATCGTCGAGGCCGCCTACGTGATCGTAATGGCTGTGGGTGATAAGAATGGCATCGAGATGATGAATGTCATGAGTCAGTGCCTGCTGGCGGAAGTCGGGCGAGGCATCAATAAGTATCTTCATGTCGTGAGTCTGCACAAGTACCGAGGCACGGAGACGTTTGTCATACGGGGCATCGGAAGTACAGACGTGGCAGAGACAACCTATTTCGGGTACACCTTTTGAAGTGCCGCTGCCTAGTACGGTGACACGTATATCGGTGTCAATGTAGTTTACTTCGCGTGTGAGGGGTATGCCGAAAGTGATACGTACCTTACGGTAGACCAGTTCGGCCAGACGCGCTACATCGTCGGCTGTCGCCGTGCCGTCGTTGGCTATAACCAGAGGCTGCTGAGAGTAGACGTAAGCACCGCCGATACGTTCACCTTTCAGACCGGCATGGTCAATGAGCCATGCGGCCGAAAGTTTGATTTGACCTTCAGGTGTCTCGTAAAAAGGCATTTCAGGAAAGAAAGGTTCTATTTCCTCCTTAAAGAAATAGGGGTGTACCTCGGGATTTTTGAAGAAACTGCCGGCGCTGCCTATTAAAGCGGGGTCGGGGAGTTTGCTGTTGCGCAGGCGTATCACTTCGTCGGCCACTTCACGAGGGGTGGGGTAGTGGCCGAGACGTTCGGGAAGCGAAGCGAGCGCGGCATAAGACAGATTGGCGGCACGTTGGGAACGTTGCAAACGGAAAGCTACTCTCAGTACAAAATAACCTCCTTTCCATTCGCCTTTGAAACGGCTCCAACGATAACCGAACTGACATTGGTCAGGAGTCAGACGCACTGTCGTGCGCGTGGTGACATCGAAACATTCCACTGACCAGATTATATCCTTGGCTTCAACGCCGTAGGCACCGACATTCTGCACGGGAGCCGCACCGACCTCACCGGGAATGCCGGCGAGATTTTCCATACCGGACAGTCCGTTGTCAAGACACCAGTCGATGAATTCTGTCCACGGCAGGCCGCCGTCAGCGATAACATAGATAGTGTCTTTGTCTTTCTCATACATCTTTATATCGCGCATAGCCGAATGAAGAACAAGGCCGTCGAAATCGTGCATAAAGAGCAGATTGCTGCCACCGCCGATGTGCAGCACTTCGTTGTCACAGAATTCAGGCTGACGTGATATATGTGTGAGTTCACGCAGATTTGAATATTCCGCATACAGACGTGCTTTGGCAGGAATATGGAATGTGGTGAGCGGAGAAAGGTCTATGTCGTGTTGAAATGAGAACATAACAAGGATATGATTTTAGTATATTGGTTCTGGCGGAATTATAATCAGTGACGGAAGTCAATAAGGAGACCATCGGCGAAACGTAACATTGAGCCGTCGTTGTAACGCCATATATCAAGTGTCTGGCTATAGTCGTGACCGGCCATAACTTCATCGGGATTGCCGAGTGAAAGTTTGGCTTCCTCTTTGGTCATGCCGGCTTCGAGAGCGCCGTGTTGTATAAGCTGCCAGACATGGGCTGTAATCTTGGGATAACGCAGTTTCGGGTCTGTGAGAAAAAAGAGGTCGGCAAATGAACGGCTGTCACCCGAAGAAGCACCGAAATTAAGAAACATAAAAGCATCCTGCCCGTTTTCGTCACGAAACTGTACCTGTGCCGGGAAGGCTGCCGAGCCAGGCAGTACGGCGGTCACAGTGACCGGTACGAATTTGCGGCCTTCGTAGCGCTGACCGTCGGCATCATTCCATACAGCTGAACGTGTCCAAAGAGTACGTCCTTTTATAAGACTATCGGTAGCTGTCAGCATATCGACGTCCACCATCATAGGTAGTCTGTCACTCATAAAATGCTGTAGAGCATCGTTATATTCACGTCCTGTATCGAATACCATAAGACGGTCTCCGCCTCTGAGCATAATCATTGCCTTACGTGTGCCGTCGGGAGCCGGACTATCGGTCACACCCTCAAAACTAAGTATTGCACCTTCAATGTCAGCGCCATTTACCTCGCCGCCTCCGGAAGTATGCAGAAGCATGGCCGCACGGTCGGAAACTATAAAAAAAGATTTGCCCTGAGCCCATTTGCCAAGCGGCTGAGGAGTTACGGCATTCATCAGCAATTCTTCGGCTGAAGGCTGCAAAATCTTTCTGTCAGCCTTGGAGAGAGCGATTTTCTTTGTACTTTCGACCCCTGTGAAACAGGCGCCCAAAGTGAGCAAAGGTATGATAAGTGAGAGTCTAAAAACTTGTTTTATAAAGTTTAAACCTGTCATACGTGCGACGATACGGAGTGAATCATAAAATTTCATAGCACAAAATTAGTCAAAAATATAGATTTTTCTGATAAAAAATTTGGTTGATTCAAACATAATACCTAACTTTGCACTCGCAAAAGAGAAACAACCATAAGCCCTAACAAAAGGCGGGATAGCTCAGTCGGTTAGAGCGTCGGATTCATAACCCGGAGGTCTCGAGTTCAATTCTCGATCCCGCTACGAAGTGATGCAGTTGATGGATTATCGACTGCATCCTTTTCTATATATCCACCTGTGATGGTCCTTTCCCCAACCAAAATAGAAATGCCATGGCAACAACCTTTGAAACACTTATGGATCTGCCTCTCTTCAAGGGAGTGAGTAAGGCACAGATATCCGAATTTTTAGGTACTACTCCGGTAGATTTCATTACTTATCAGGCCGGTGAGATTCTGTTTGATGCGTCGGCCGAATGTCGGTCGCTTATATATGTCATGCACGGAAGTGTGTGCATTACCTACCGTGATGTGGGTAAAGGCGTTACGATACACGAAAAAGCGAGTTCGGGACGTGTCTTAGGAGCAGCACGACTGTTCGGTCTGTCACGTCACTACGGCTGTGAGTGCCTTACGCTTGAACCGACCGGCGTGATGGTAATAGATAAGCAGGATTACTCCAAGATGTTGCAGCGTAATCAGGTGTACTGGATTAATTATCTTAATTATCTCAGTGCACAGTGGCAGCGTGTGATAGATGAAGTGCGTTGCGTTGAAGGCGGCCATCTGCTTAACCGTCTGGCCTCCCTTGTGCTGACTTATACAGACCCGGAGGCAGACAGTATAACTATTGAAGCTGACGATGAAGCTCTGTTGTCACTGACGGGTCTGAGCCGTGAAGCTTTTGAAGAGGAGTGCTGCCGTCTGCATCAGACGTGTCTGGTCTATAGGGACGGCGTAAGGCGTAAGATTCCTTCGCGTCAGCGTCTGCTTGAGGCAGCACGTATGCAGAGAAGTATCTGAGTTGATAAAAAGACGATAGAAGAAAAGACGTAGCGGATTTTGACTTGGCGCGATAGGGTGTGGGCGTAGTGTTATGACTTGCAAGTAAGGAATATTTTTTTTAACTTTGCCGGAGAGATGCTTTCCAATAAAGATTAACCATGACATCTCAATACCAATAAAGATTAACCATGACATCTCAGCAAAGCCTTAAAGTCAGATTGGCAGTAATGAATTTCCTGGAGTTTGCCGTCTGGGGTTCCTATCTTATTTCGTTGGGTAATTTCCTTGCCTCTCGCGGTCTCGGCCAGCAGATAGGCTGGTTTTATGCAGTGCAGGGTATAGTGTCACTCATAATGCCTGCTGTGGTAGGCATTATAGCCGACCGCTGGATTCAGGCCCAGCGTATGCTGAGTCTTTGTCAGTGTATAGCGGCTCTTTTCATGGCTGCCTCGGGAGTATATTGTGTAAGTGCGGGTACGGACCTTCAGTTTGCGCCGTTGTTTACTCTCTATACCTGTTCGGTAGCCTTCTTCATGCCGACTATAGGCCTTGCCAACTCTGTAGCCTATACGGCCTTAGGTAAAGTCGGTCTGGACACTGTGAAGCATTTTCCTCCTATACGTGTATTCGGTACGATAGGCTTTATAGTGGCTATGTTGATAGTCAATTTCGCCGGTTTTCAGAGCACACCGGCACAGCTGTTTACATCGGCCGCCTTCGGAGGTGTGCTGTGTCTGTATGCTCTGACGATGCCTTCGTGTCCTACGAACAAGAGTGGCGGCGGAAGTCTGGCTGACGCTTTGGGTCTAAAGGCTTTCATGCTGTTCAAACAGAAAAAGATGGCTATATTCTTCATCTTTTCGATGCTGTTAGGTGTGTCGTTGCAGATTACAAACAGTTACGGTAATGCTTTTATCACTTCGTTCGGTAGTATACCTGAATACAGCGGTAACTATTTTGCTGAGAATGCCAACCTTCTCATATCGTTGTCACAAATCAGTGAGACTCTCTGTATTCTTCTCATACCGATAGCGCTGAAGCGATTCGGAATAAAGGGTGTGATGCTGATGGCGATGTTTGCCTGGGTGTTCCGTTTCGGATTTTTCGGAATAGGCGATCCGGCCGGAGGAGTGTGGATGTTCATACTCTCGATGATAGTGTACGGTATAGCTTTCGACTTCTTCAATGTGTCGGGTTCTCTTTATGTAGACCGTGAGACTGACTCGAGTATACGCAGCAGTGCCCAAGGATTGTTTATGATAATGACCAACGGCATCGGAGCCACGATAGGTACACTCGCCGCTCAGGCTGTTGTTAATAATCTGGTCTTTACACAAGTCACACCTGAGGACCAGCTGCACGGCTGGCGTGAATCATGGCTGATATTTGCCGCCTATGCACTTATAGTAGGTGTGCTGTTTTTCTTTATTTTTAAAGACAAGAGTCGAAACACTGTCACTATGGCACAGGTCGAGGCTGCCGAGGGTGGTGGCGATGGATTTGCCGGTGACGGCGACGATGCACTGAAGATGTGAGATGATACAGTTTTATGCACCTGATCTGGAACACACGCTGACATTACCTGCCGACGAATCGGCACACTGCGTACGGGTATTGCGTAAGAAAGAAGGCGATATTATCACTGTGACTGACGGCACAGGCTATCGTTATGAATGTGAAATAACAGCAGCTTATCATAAAGGTGTCAGTGTGGCTATAGTGTCACGTCAGCTTATCGAACAGCATTGGGGAGTAAATATAACTCTTGCTGTCGCGCCGACCAAAAATATGGACCGTATGGAATGGCTGGTGGAGAAGGCTGTCGAGATAGGAGTTGACCGTATAGTCCTGCTGTGGTGTGAACATAGCGAACGTAAGGTGGTAAAGACAGAGCGACTTGTCAAAATCGCTGTATCGGCTATGAAGCAGAGTCTGAAAACCCGGTTGCCTGAGGTAACAGAGCTGATAAGGTTTGATGACTTTATTGCTTCTGTGCCGGCCGGTGTACGCATGATGGGTTATTGCGATTGTTCTTTACCTCGTCATGAAATGGTAGGTGTGTACACCGCCGGTAATGATGCCGTGATTATGATAGGCCCTGAAGGAGATTTCAGTCCTTCGGAGGTGGCACGGGCTATGGAGGCGGGATTCGTGCCTGTGACTATGGGAGAGAGCCGGCTTCGCACGGAGACTGCCGCTCTGTTTGGTGTGGAGGCTATCCATATTATCAACCAGTTAGCCTCTGTCAGGCATTGATACGGAGTCAGATGAAACAGGAAAAATCAGAAAATATCTAAAATAAAAGGATAAATATGTCGTACGACAATATGCTCAGCTACCTGTCAGACAGTAAGACCGGTAATTTCTTTCTTATGGCGGGTCCGTGTGTCATAGAAGGAGAGGAAATGGCGCTTGATATAGCCCGTGAATTGAAAGATATAACCACACTTCTTGACATTCCATACGTATTTAAAGGCAGTTACCGTAAGGCTAACCGGAGTCGTCTTGACTCTTTTACCGGCATAGGCGACCTTAAAGCTCTTGAAGTGCTTGCCAAAGTGCGTGAGGAAGTGGGTGTGCCGGTGGTCACTGACATACATACTCCTGATGAAGCAGCTATGGCCGCCGAATATGTGGATATATTGCAGATACCGGCTTTCCTATGTCGTCAGACAGATTTGCTTGTGGCAGCCGCACGAACCGGTAAGATGGTCAATATAAAGAAAGGTCAGTTTCTGTCAGCTCCGTCTATGGCGTATGCTGTAGAGAAGGTGCGCGAGAGCGGTGACTTTCAGGTAGCGGTCACAGAACGAGGCAGCTTCTTCGGCTATCAGGACCTTGTGGTGGACATGCGTTCGATTCCCCTTATGCGCGAGGCCTGTGCCTGTCCGGTAATAATGGATATAACCCATTCGTTGCAGCAGCCTAATCAGACGGCCGGAGTCACGGGCGGATTGCCGCAGCTTATCGGTACGATAGCCCGCTCGGCACTTGCAGCCGGAGCAGACGGTATATTTATGGAGACTCACCGTAATCCTGCCAAGGCTAAGAGTGACGGTGCCAATATGCTGCCTTTGGGCGATGTGGAAAAACTCCTGCGTCAGCTCACTACGTTGCGTATGACTCTTAATTATCTCGAAAGCCAATACAACAATAAATAATCAGGAAAGGTATTCCGAAATATAACAGGGTCACGATTCAGTTCTGAATCGTGACCCTGTTATATTTCGGAATACCTTTCTATCAGCGCAGTTTAAGTTTCTGACCTACCCGGAGAGTAGCCTTTGCGCTCAGACCGTTGAGCTTGCGGAGCGAAGTGGCCGACATACCGTAAGCTTTAGCAATCTTGGCCAGTGTGTCACCCTTTCTGACTGTGTAAGTAGTACGGGTGTTTGAGGAAGGCTTGTAGGGATTTTCCTTTTCGGCCTTTGCCAAGGTAGCAGCAGGAGCGTAGTTGCGAGCCTGTGTGTAGGTCTTCTTGTTGAAGGTGTAAGTATCAGTGTGAGTAGTCTGATTGGCGAAATCGAAGATAGCAGCAGGGTTGATGGCGTAACCCATATAGCGTGTCTCGAAGTGAAGGTGAGGACCTGTACTGCGGCCTGTGCTTCCGCCGAGGGCAATGGGGTCGCCTGCCTTTACTACATCGTCGGGCTTAACAAGGAATTTATTAAGGTGTCCGTATACGGTCTCCAGCTCATTGGGGTGACGTATAATGACATAATTACCGTAACCCTTAGCCTCGTAATTTGTCAGACGTACTTTTCCGTCGAATGCGGCGTATATAGTATCGTTGCTCTGAATCTTGAGGTCGATGCCTTTGTGCATACGTCCGAATTTGGCACGGTAGCCATAATTGGAGGTTACAAATCCGGGGCAGGGCATAGCGTAGCCGGTAACGTCGATAACCTTTGAGTCAGGAACATCGGAAGCCTTAAAGGGATTGACAAGTTTTGAATTCCAGCCTTCGGTGTAGATGTCAGGTTCGGGTTCTTCGTCATCGATAAGATCAACGAAAGTATTCTTCTCGATAAGGCGAATCTGGTCTTTAGACTTGGTCTGGTTGGCCAGTAACTGCTTATGCGCGTCGGAATGAGGTGACTTGGAAGTTATTGTCTGCGCCGCGAGTGGGGAACAGGCCATAGCCAGGAACAAGGCTGCCGCGCATATCGATTTCATGTTAACTGTCATCAGAATAGAAAAGGTTTTTTATGGAGAGGCATAGGTCGGTGAGGAGCCGGGCTCACGCCTTAAGCTCGTCGTCGCTGTAAAGGAAACGGATGTTAGCGGGTGTATAATCAAAAATCTCGCCGGGAGCGAAGAAACGTGCCAGTTCGATGACAGCATTCTCCGGAGAGTCGCTGGCATGAACGATATTGGCCTGATTGCTTACGCAGAAGTCACCGCGCAGAGTGCCGGGCTCAGCCTGACGGCCATTAGTCACACCGGTCATCTTACGGAAGACTTCAACAACGTCAATGCCTTTGAGACACATCACAACCACAGGAGATGCCGTCATAGACTTGACGATAGAAGGGAAGAATGGACGGTCAACAAGATGAGCATAATGCTCACGGAGAATCTTCTCATCAAGCTGCATCATTTTCATGCCGCAAATGATAAGACCACGTTTTTCAATTCTGGCGATAATCTCGCCCATAAGACCGCGCTCTACTGCTGAAGGTTTCAGAATGACTAATGTCTGCTCCATTATGTTGTTTAATGTTTTTTAAGATTTCTTGTTCGGGTAGACCAAAGTTAGTATAAAACCTTTCTAAAACCTAATCTTTTAGAGAGTTTTTTTTCCAAATAAATGTTAACTGTGGCTAATAATGTGTGTAACTTGCGCTTAATCAATTATATATTTTATAAATATGTTTTAAAACATATTTTTATATTTTTGCACATAGGGATAATAAGTGTGCAAAAAATGAAGGATTTTGAATGTTAAAATTATTTAATGCCCACTCAAGGGGGCCTCTGTCAGTATTTTACCGTTTTCAGTTGTACGAAAACGATGAGTCGCTTTGAACCGTCAGCCGGTCAGACGACAGGAGATTATGAACAAAAAGCACATCGGTTTTGTATGAATTATACACCATAGCGCGCTGTCTTACCGGCACAGTGCGGCTTGGCCGATTATTCCACACACGATTCCACAATACACATATTTTAAATAAAGAAACATGTTTATGATAGAACACAATCCGGTTGCACATACGCCCGGGCCTGACACGCTGCCTACGGTTGATCTTTCACCTGTGACAGAAGAGGGAACCTACTTCATAGCACGCCTTATCATGAAGTTAGTAGACTGGATCCTTGCCTTTTTAGGTATGGAGAATAATGAGACTCTGTTTACAATTATTTATGCTACCATAGTATTTATGGGAGCATGGGGATTAGGTCTTGTGGTAAGCTGGGCGGTGATGGTAGTTGTACGTAAGGTCGGTAAACACTGGAAATGGTCGATATATGAGAAGCTGACGCAGGCCGATTTCTTCACTAAAGTGGCACGGTTGATACCGGCTATATTCTTTCTGATATTACTTCAGTTTACGCTTAATACAAAGGAAACGCTGTCAATGTGGCTGACACGTTTCACATGGATTTATATAGTATATATATTTGTCGAGGGTATCAGTATATTTGCCACAGTGCTCTGGACTCACTTCGATGAGCATGAAAATACACGTCGTCTGCCGTTGAAAGGCTTTCTGCAGCTGGTAAAGGGTGCGGTATGGATAATAGGTATTATCGTTGCTGTAGCTATTCTTTTCGACCGTTCGCCCGGTTCGCTGTTGGCAGGTTTAGGTGCGTTTGCCGCTGTGCTTATGTTGGTGTTCAAAGACAGTATACTTGGTCTGGTGGCAGGTGTGCAGCTGTCGCAGAATGATTCACTGCATGTAGGAGACTGGATAAAGGTGCAGGGCACCAATGCCAACGGTACGGTAGCTGAGGTCAATCTGACAGCAGTCAAGGTAATCAACTGGGATAAGACCACAACTTATCTGCCTCCTTATAGTCTTATCAGCGGCAGTTTCACCAATTACCGCAGTATGCAGCAGAGTAATACGCGTGAGATAGTGCGCAGTTATAATATTGATGCCGATTCTGTAGTAGCTCCCGACAAAGCGATGCTTGACTTCTTTGAAACACTTCCGCTTGTAGGAGAGTGGGTGAAGAAAAAGCGTGAGCAGCAGGCACGCGGTATAGTCGAGGATGTGGATAATAGCGAAGGCCTGGTCAACGGTTCGCTTGATACCAATCTCGGTGTGTTCCGTGCCTACATACAGCTGTATCTTAACGCACATCCGCGCGTAGCTCACGGCGGAGGCGATAACTATTGTTTCGTAACCACCCTGGCACAGACTCCTACAGGTATACCGCTTCAAATCACGTGCTTTACCAACACCTCGGCATGGCTTTCGTATGAAGCTATACAGGCGGCTATCTTCGAACACCTTGCTATAATGTTACGTTACTTTAATCTTTATACTTATGAAGAGGCTTCAGGACGTGATACCATACTTGAAGGTTATATGGGCACTACGAAGAATCCGGGTCTGATTGTCGGACTGCCTTATCCGTTCTTTGCCAACGGCGGAACGCCTCATAACCCGGGTTATCCGGTGCCGGCGGCTCCCACGCCTTCCGATGGACTCGGCGGTGTGGCCGTAAACACTCCGGTGACAGATCCTGCCAGCCCTGCTTCGCCTAAAGTCACAACAGCCGCGCCGGCTGCTGCCGACACGGCTGTCAGTGATGCTGCTAAAGCCTAAATACAGAGTATATATTGATTAGCGTGCCGATACGTTCTTACCGGTCTGTACTGATGAGGGTGAGCCCCAGTAGGTGACAGAAGCTGTCATAGAACCGGAAGCGTTGATTGATTTATTTGCATAACATTCGATGTCGCCTGTGCCTTCGGCATGGGCGACTACGTTATTTGCCACAAGATTACGGGCTTTAATATCACCTGTGCCGTTGGCTGTATAATTTGCATCGGTGACGTTGCCTTTAAGTTCGATGTCACCTGTGCCTCCGACATTGGCACTGACCGAGGTGGCCTGAAGATTGTCTATATCGATGTCGCCTGTGCCTCCGACGCTGGCAGACAGAGTAGAACATTCAAGATTGTCTATATCGATGTCACCTGTACCTCCGATGCTGGCCTGTACTGAAGATGTGCATTTCACATTGTTGAAAGATATGTCGCCTGTACCCCCTATACTGAGAGTAAGTTTGTCAGTATTGAGACTGGTACAGTTGAAGTCACCTGTGCCGCTTATGTCAATGTTTGATAGTGAAGAAGAATTGACATAGCAGAGTATATTCTGGTTGTTCATATCCAGATTCAGATTTGACAGATCTTTCAGTGTTACGGTAAGTGTCCCACCGTTCACTTCCACGCTTACATACTCCATGAGATTGTCAGGAGCTTCTATTCTGGCAACGCTGTTACCGCCCTGTTGTGTGTAGACAACATCGATGATGCTTGGTATTGAAACACTATTAAAGCTGTCGATATTAACCGACTTTTTAATAATGTTTTTTGAAGCCGTTAGTGAAGCACCTTTTCCAAAGTATACTTTGACTTTGGCACAGGCTGTGAAGCTGGTGCTTCCGAGCAGCAGCACACTGCTCGCGAGTGTGGTAAATAGCAGATTAGGTTTCATGAGAAAGAAATTTTTATTTGTCCCGTAAAGTTAGTTCAATATATTCAAAGTAACAAATAAAAAGTTAAAAGACAGGCGAAAATATCCGATTTCCGGATATTTTCGCCTGTCTTTTAACTTTGGAGGTATGTGGAGATTTAATCAACCGGTTCAAGTTTCACGGTGAAGTGACGGAGCAGGGGAGCTTCCCATACAATCTTCAGACCGTGCTTGATTTCGTGACGACGGTCATATACATTCTTGATGGCTACGGCTATTACGTCCATGTGGTTGTTGGTGTAGACACGACGCGGGATGCAAAGACGCAGGAAGTCAAGTCCGCCGAAACGGTTTTCACGTGTCACGGGGTCACGGTCGGCAAGAATGTAACCTATTTCGCAGCCACGTATACCGGCTTCGCGATAGAGCTCTACGGTAAGAGTCTGAGCGGGGAATTCCTCTTTGGGCACCTCGGTGAGGATACGGTCGGCATCAAGGAAGATAGCGTGACCGCCTACAGGACGCTGATAGGGGATACCGAACTCATCGAGACGGTGAGCCAGATACTCAACCTGCTTGATGCGTGTCTCAAGCATGTCAAATTCGGTATTCTCATCAAGACCTACAGCAAGAGCGTCCATATCACGGCCGTTCATACCACCGTAAGTCACGAATCCTTCAAACTGGATGCAGTAGCCCTTAGCACCTTCATACCAGTCTTCGTGACGTGTAGCGATGAAGCCACCCATATTTACCAGACCGTCCTTCTTCGACGACATGGTCATACCGTCAGCCAGAGAGAACATTTCACGGCAGATGTCCTTGATTGTGAGGTTACGATAGCCTTCCTCGCGAACTTTGATAAAGTAAGCGTTCTCAGCAAAACGTGCAGAGTCAAAGATAACAGGCTTATTGTACTTGTCGGCTACTTTACGCACCTCGCGGAGGTTCTGCATAGATACAGGCTGACCGCCGGCTGTATTGTTAGTAATAGTTATGATGATGAAGGGTACCTTGTCACCGTTCTCCTGAAGCACCTTCTCCAGCTTTTTGATGTCAACGTTGCCCTTGAAAGGATATTCGAGCTGAGTGTCCTTGGCCTCATCTATAGTGCAGTCTACAGCAAAAGCCTTACGAGCCTCGATATGTCCCTTTGTTGTGTCGAAATGTGAGTTGCCGGGTACTATGTTGCCGGGCTTAACCAGATAAGAGAAGAGTACATTCTCAGCGGCACGACCCTGATGAGTAGGAAGTACATAGTCGAAACCTGTGATGTTCTTGATAGCATCCTTGAGGCTGAAGAATGAGCGTGCACCTGCATAGCTCTCGTCGCCCATCATCATCGCACCCCACTGGCGGTCAGACATAGCGCCTGTACCGGAGTCAGTTATACAGTCAATGTAAACCTGCTCAGAGCGGAGCATGAAAACGTTATAGTTGCATTCTTTGAGCCACTTTTCGCGTTCCTCGCGCGTACTTTTGCGGATAGGCTCGACCATCTTGATTTTCCAAGATTCTGCGAAGGGGAGTTCCATGAGTTTATCTTTATGTGTTAGAAGTTGATTTCTGTGTGTGGCGCGGACTCTTGCCGCGTTGTATGTAAAAAGTAATGCCCAAAGGTACAGCTAAAATCTGAAACTGCAAAAAAAATTTATAAAAATTATGCAGAAAAAGTACGCAGCCTATAAAGAAGGCTGCGTACTTAATAGTATAAAATTTTGATTTATAGTGTATTATTCGGCTGATGTGACAGTGTAGCCAGCTTGGCGCAGACCTTCGAGCACACCATGTTCACCGGGTAGATGAAGAGCACCTACGACTATGAAAGTCGGGGCTTCGGCCATGATTGCAGGTAGCTTTTGCAGCCAGTCGGCGTTGCGTTTGTTGAGGAGACGTTCCATAAATTCGGGGTTTGTGTCTTCGTCGCGTGTAATCTCAAAAAGCGTATCTATATCATGGGCTATATAGGCTTCATTAAGACGTCGGACATTGGTCATCTGTTTTTCAGGATCGTCAAGCATTTCGACGAGTGACTTGGCCTGTTCGGCTATAGGAGTGGAGCTATATAGCAGTTCAGCCTGCTGTTCGGGTGTTTCAAGAGCTATGATTTTATGTCCGAGCTCACGGCCTTGCAGCTGAAAATAAGAGTCGAGCTGTTCCTGAGGATTGAAGTCGGGCATTCCGCGCTGAACCATGCCTACAGCCACCATAGTTGTTATGACGTTAGGTTTGAATCCATCAAGTGTCGGGAGTTCGATGCCTTCCATAGGAGCCCACTGACGGAATTCCTCACTTACACGGCTGTAAGTCTCAGGGTCAAGTATTGAGGAGAGAGTGCTGTCAGAAGGGGCTATCATATAGCTCTGCATCTTAAGTCCTAAGGTCATCTGATCGATAGTCATATCGATTTCCCCCACTACCTGTCCTACTTCACGGAAAGCCTCATGCAGGCCGGCTATAGAGTCAACGTTTGACAACGGAGCCAGATGATGTGTGCCGAGTATGTAAGAAGGTTTCTCAAGTCCGTTGCCCTCGATTTTGTAAAATATCTGTGCACTTGCTGAAAACAGCCCTGAGAGCAGGATAGCTAATGTTAAGAGATGGTGTCTCATTTTTAGGTAGATTTATATTTAAGATAAATTTTTACAGTCGAAAAGATTTTTATATTTCCGCAGGGAAGATATGCAAAGTTATATAAATAGTCGTTCGGCAACAAGCAAAAGTTTCACGATGGCTAAAATGATTAGATTAAAAAAGCTGTTTGCGGAAGTCAGAAAATGGAGAATTATGAGTATTTTTGCAAAACAAATAGGGCATTACAGATGCCTATTACCTTTTTATATATGGATAACAGAACATTGACAGATACTCTGGCTGCTCATCTCGGACAGTCGGTCGATACTATAAAACGTCTTAACGAGGCTCTCGGAGTTGTTATAGGAGAAGCTGCCTCCGAACTTGATAGCGTTACTATAACAGGATTCGGTACATTTGAGGGTCGTAAGCGTATGGAAAAAGTTGCTTTGCACCCGGCTACGGGCAACCGGTTGCTTGTACCGCCGCGTATAGTTACTGTATTCAAGCCTTCGAGTGTTCTGAAGAAAAATATTGAAAGCCGGAATAAACCTGAAATAGCTTCTGACAATGAACAGTAAGATAAATGCACAACAGCTTGCACAGCTGCTTGCCGTACGCAGCGGACTTGAACTGAAGGTATGCGAGGCTTATCTGAATGAATTGTTCAGTGTTGTGACACAAGTGCTGAAGCGTGGTGAGAATGTTAAAATAAGTGGTTTCGGTACTTTTAAGCTTAATCGTGTCGAGGAGCGCCGTAGTGTTGATGTGTCTACAGGTGGG
>CAMWVA010000049.1 GCA_947177575.1 uncultured Porphyromonadaceae bacterium
CTTGTTTTTTTATTCTGCCGGTGTAAAAATCTCAGGATTTTTATCTTTATTTGTATTTGAAATTTGTATAACGAAAAGTACCAATTAAGCTCAATAAGTATTTTTATGATTAGTAATATAGCAAATCGTAATGTATCTTTGATGTTTGCTATTGCTTCATTTTGCGGTCTTATATATTGTATTTATGCTACAATTTATGAAGGAACAAGATGGACAAATCTTTGTCCTATCATAACTTCAACCGCTATATTCACAAAGTTTTACCTATCATACCGCAAGCAGGTAAAGAAGGGCAATATCTATGGAAAAGTCAATCTTTTTAAATAGTTACATTCTGATGTAATATTTAATACATATTCACACCTCTAAGTTAAGATTAATCTCATTATATCGTCAGGATATAGAATGTGCATGTTCTTATGATCTATCGACTCGACATCAAATGGAGCTTCTCTAAGAAAAAGCACATATATTATTTCATAGTCTTTAAACTGCGGAATTCTCCTGACCTTTGTTTTTAGAGTATGAAACAGTCGGTCAGCATAATCGGGCACGTTCCACTTACATTCTCCAATTAGGAGACTCTTTTTATCGGAACTTTCCGACACTACGTCTAATTCAATGTCTCTATGTCCGGTTATCTTGTCATTGTCATCTCTTTCCGGTACACTTCCCCACCAGCGAGATGCCATACTCCATTCCTTGCCAAACAAATCATTGAATGAAACTGCATTCTGGCAGCAAGTCTCCCAAATCGAGCCGACATGACTATTGAAATCCTGTTTGATTCTTTCCATTATCTTTTTAGGTCTGCCGAGTGCAAGATATGACTTATTTGGAGCCACATATCTATAATAAAAAGACATGAATGGATCTGAAATACGATACAGGGTTTTCCGACTCTTTTCTTCGTTTTCTCCAAATGGAACTTCCCTTGCAAGAAACGACATCTCTCTCAGGCTTTTTATAGGCATACTTAGTTCTGTAACCTTTCTGCCGACAGCATCAGCTACTGCGGAATATCTTGTATGTCCGCTACCGACAGCTGTCATTATAGAAGAGTAAGGGGCTATTTCACTTGTTTCATCTAAAAACAGAGCGTTAGGTTCATCAGCCAGAATACCGTGTTCATCAAGTATAAGCCCATCAACTGCGTCCCATAGGTTATCATAGTCTTCCCTCAATACCCAATAACGAGGAACTCCTCCCCATATTGAAAACTCTTCAAGAGCAGTTTTACTATCTAATCCTAATGCTTCTTTCCAGTAAGGTAACGGTATGGGGCGAAGACATATCTTTTCGTCAGCACGCCCATAAAGAGGCTCGGCAGCGTTGAGGATTAGTTTCTTCATCATTCTCTGAGATGAGCCGCAGATAATGAGATTAAATCGCAGATTGCCTGAGTCAAGCAGACGTTGAATTATTGATGGCAAGGCTGGGTTCTTCTTTACAAGATATGGAAATTCATCCAGACAAAGTGTGGAATTATCCTTACAAATGGCATTAAAGTGCATTAACAGCGAATACCATGATTCATATTTTGCCATGGCAAATGCGGGATATACCATACGGATTGCGTTGACAAGCAGTTGCATCTCTATCATAGGTTCATTTAGATCAGCCTCAAAGTACACATCAAGTTCGTTCAGGACCTTCTTAATTAAAGTGGATTTTCCAAGCCGTCTGCGCCCGTACATCACAATAAAACGTTTCTTTTCTGATCTAAGAGCTCTTGTTAGCCTATTGATTTCCTTCTTCCTGTCTACAAATTCCATATCAATTTCCATGATTTAACATTTATTATAATTTTCTGAAATATCATATTTCAGAAAATTATAATGCAAATATAGCTACTTAAATCCTATTATCCAAATATCATAGCATTAGACAGGTTCACCTCTGATTAATGTTTGACATTGCGGACTTTGGCATAATTGACAAGAATTACATTTTCTAGTATAGTCATAAATGAGACAGGCTGATACCAGTAAAAGAGGCCATCTTCACAGCAATAGCTACCACTATGGTAATGACAGGAATGAGATACTGATGAAAGGCAAGCACTTCGCTGCCTACAAGGTATCTGAAGTCAAAGCTTCTGCCTCTTAAGATATTACTCTTGTCCCTCCTGATTTACCCTTCCTTTTTAACTCAATTGCCATTCTGACTTTACGTATTCCGGCTCCTAAGTCAGCTCCCATATCCGGATTCTCTTTTAATTTTTTTTACAAGATTTTCAAATCTTTTTTAAAACTACGATATTTCTTGGCAATGGACTTTGCTGTCCTGTCGAAACTTAATGTTCTTATGACTTTCATTAATCAAATACAATATCCTTGGCATTCGGTAGTTCTATTTTACCTTCCTGATGTAACTTTATTTCTCGGAATGCTTCTTGTAGTTGTTCTTTAAATTCTTTCTTTATTCTTTCTCTTTCAATTAGTTTATTACTCATTACCGTTATTTTCCTTCCCTGTGCTTTTGTAGGTCCTTTTGCAGTGCTCCTTACTGTATGTACCGGCTTTTGCAGTATATTCTTACTGCGTAACTGTTTAATTGTCTTTTTCATGTGTTTATTTTTTTATTTTATTAGTTAATTACTTTTGCAAAGGCAATAAATTTGTTACTATATTACATAACAGTTATTTTTGCATAAAATTAAAAACAAAAGATATGGACGCATTATCAGTAAGAGATTACCGCAATAATCTCGCGGCATCGTTTGACTGTGCTTCGGAGAATCTAACTATTACACCTGCTTTACAAAAGCGGATAGAAGAAGCAGAGAAAGCATGTCGTGAAGGTCGCTGTGTGTCATGCAGCACCATCGAAGAACTTGATTCATTCTTTGACTCTCTGTGATGTATACAGTTAAGTTTGATAATATTTTGTAATATGTAAGCTGTCAACTAAAGAAAAACAATGTTGATAGCTTACATGTATAATGTTGATAGCCAATATTTTGTAATTTCCAACTTTAACAATTTTAATACTATGGTCTGCTTATGTTGGATTACATGTGCTTCGACTTAAGTTATTTATTTGTCAGTTTTTCTACAATTTTATCTGTCACATCGTTTTCCAGATTATTTTTTATTATCGGATATAAGCTGCATTGCCCACATATACTACTGTTCTCGAAAACAATCTTTGTATCCATCAGAACCAATAACGCATTTTTTACAGCTATATAATTATAGGGATTCTATAGTAGTGCATGGATAAAGTCTGGTATAAACCATCTCCATACTCTCTAAATAAAATACCCAATCTCATACCCAAAACTGGGGGTAAAATTGGGTTTTAATTATTTGACTGATTTAAATTTTTGTAAAGATACAAAAGCTTGAAAATTGGAATAGCATAGTCTTGAAACTTCCATCGTTACGAAGCTAAGGATAGGTGCTATTTTTCCTTCTTAAGCTGATTGTTTTTATAAATACGACCGCCAATCAATCCGCCAATTATACCTCCAAGTATGGGTAAAAATATGTAAATAGGAATATTCATAACCTTAAATTTTTATTTTTTGCAAATCTACATAAAAATCACGAAAAACTTACATCGACAAGATAAAGAAATCTATAGTTATATTATCCCAAAAGCACATCAAGAGCCATCATAAGCAGAAAGCCAAATGAAAATCCGATTGTACCTAAATTAGAGTGTTTGCCTTCCTGAGTCTCCGGTATTAATTCTTCCACGACGACATACATCATTGCTCCGGCAGCAAATGATAAAAGATAGGGAAGAATAGGAAGCACGATTGAAGCAAGGAGAATGGTGATGATTGCTCCGATTGGTTCGACCGCACCGCTGAGGGTTCCCATGAGAAATGATTTCCATTTTGAGTTACCTGCACTTCTCAATGGCATTGAAACAATAGCACCTTCCGGAAAATTCTGAATTGCAATTCCCAAAGATAACGCCACTGCCCCTGCCATCGAAAGGGATGCGCTGTGGTCCATTGCCGCTGCAAGAGCAACTCCCACAGCCATGCCCTCGGGAATGTTATGAAGAGTCACTGCAAACACCAGTTTGGCAGTCCGTGAAATATGAGACTTAGGTCCTTCGCTTTCATTGCTGTCAATGTGCTGGTGAGGAATGACCTCATCAAGAAACAGAAGAAATAAAATACCAATTAGGAAACCCGCTATTGCCGGAAGTATACTCATAAATCCTTCCTTCCCTGTCATTTCAATCGAGGGAATAAGGAGCGACCATACAGATGCAGCCACCATTACACCGGCAGCAAATCCTGTAAGTAATTTTTGTAAACGTTGTGGCATCGCTTTCCTGACAAGGAAAACGCACGCAGCTCCGAGAGTAGTACCAAGAAAGGGTAGGAGAAGTCCTAATGTAATTCCATTCATAATTAATAAAAACGATATGACATGAATTATGGTTTTATTCAATTTAAACCAATAATTGTCTCCTCCAAACCTTTTAGAACAACAATAAATTGTTTTTGTGATGCCTGGACCGTCCTGAGCTTGTAAAGTAGGGCATTGACAATCTCGACGAGGCGACTTTTTTATCTCATATCCGCGTTTTGTTATGAGAAGATAGGGTAATATTTCAGATTTTATTGTAAATTTGCTGAATATAGCTTACATAGATTCTTCTTTATAGATAAATGGTTTGAATCGCTTTTATGAACATGATTTCAAGCAAAAAAATAATTATTCCAGAAATTAAAAAGCTTATTTCAAGAATTTCGAATAAATTCAGTTGCACTAATGGAAGGAATTCATCTCGTACCGAGGTTTATACTAATATTCTCAATACAACATTATCATTAAATAAAATCGGTCTGCACCTTCAGTTGAACGATTTTGACCAATGGCGGATATATCTGTCACTGACGTTTGACAGAACCGACACGATATATGGAGGTATGGCCTTTTGTGAATTGCATGTGTGCGAGTCATATAATCTGTTGATGAAATGGCTTTCTTCCAAAGGTATTGTCAGCAAGTTGTATAACGAGGTATGCGAATTATCAAATTTTTATATTAAGAATATGTGGACGGATTCAGATGAATTTATTCTATCCGAACCCGACTCTAATGATGAAGCGGTTTACGAAGTATGGTATAAGGACCTTGTATTCGAAGACCCGCTCTATTTTGTTGCAAGAGACCAATCCTTAACAGAAGAGTTATACTATTTGATGAGTACTGATAAAACATCTGTGGCCTATTCAAGAGGGTATAAATATGGAGTATATTTTACGTATGTTTTGTATCCTAATGATGTATTGAAAAGGAAAGAATATATCCTCAGGCATGATGAGACACTAAGAAATTCAATTCATAACCTGAAAGAGCCTATACTTCAGGATATGCAGAATGTGTGTTATGAGCTTTGTGCAAAAGCTTACCCTGAATTTAATCCAGCTAAAGACATTAACTATTGGGAAGATAGCAGATATAATGCCGGGGTACGAGTGAAAAAAATGATTATACCACCGTATGATGATGACGAAGAGCCGTATATGGGCTACTATTGTTGGATTCGATTACAAGTACCGGATGGCCTATATTATTATGAAGAGTGTGATTGTAAGACTCCGGATGAAGTAAAGGAATGGCTCTCTATTTATTCTCAAAAGCAATGGGTTTTAGAAAAATTTACCGTTGAAATCTATGAATCATGTCTGAAGGATGAATATTGGGGTCTGCCCTCTGTCTACGAATGATACTTCTCTCTGAAGCCTGCCTCTT
The DNA here is from genome assembly GCA_947177575.1 of uncultured Porphyromonadaceae bacterium. Lineage (GTDB taxonomy): Bacteria > Bacteroidota > Bacteroidia > Bacteroidales > Muribaculaceae > Lepagella. Next base: position 5,727 of record CAMWVA010000049.1, read on the forward strand.
AGCTAATACTAAGAAGCAGGCTTTTCACTTTTTCTTATTCAAAAGGTTGTTAGATGATATGAGGCTTAGCCATCCTCATAATACAATCCAGTAACTCAATTCTCTAAAATTAGAGTAATAAATAAGCTCTTATTATTGTGGCGCACGTCATTTGAATATCTTGAGTATTTTACCCGGATATTTAAGCGCATTCTTAATTTTCAGTGCATCTCTCACATTTTTTTTGCTGATTTCGATAATTTCCGTATCGCTGAACCATTCGTCAAGTTGTTTCTTTGCTTTAGTTTCTTCTTCTGTGTCAATTGCCTTACCAAGTTTGTCAATGCCATAGAATAATATCATGCTATCATCAAAAAGGCCTCCTGGTAAAAAATCAGGTATAATATCCATCGGAGAAATGAAATAACCTAAGGCTGCTATTGCCAAGGCTTTATCTATTCCTGAGATTTTATTGCTCAGAATAGACTGATACAGCAATAAAGCATAGTAAACCGTAGTGATTCCGGCTTTCTTGGCATAATGTGTGATTGTTTCAAACAAATTCTTGGGGGAATAGGCAACTTCCCATTTTTTTGTATCTTCCAGAAAGGACTTGATAATCTCTTCCGCACTTTTAGTCTGTACGGATTGTTCCTCAGTCGTTTTCTCTTCTGTAGATTCCGTTTTCTTTGAACTCCACGATAGTTTATTCTTTAAATTTTTTAGTTCCATAAACTTTATTTCATTTTTATATCCCAAGCACCTCGACTATAAATACCGGCATCTGTGTACGGGACATCTATTCCATTTGCTTTAAACTGTTGAACTAATATATCTTTACAACGAGAGTTATTAAAAAGATTATATGGTGTTATTCCTTGTATCCATATATTAACAGTAATAGTTTGACCTTTATCAATATGTAGGCCATTGGCTCGATCTATTTGATGTGATGCAGTTAAAAGAAATTGTGCCATTAACATAATCCTTTATTAATTGTTTCGATAGTCATTACATATTCTAACGGGACCTTAGATACTGATAATTCCATACTTTTAGAGTCAGAAACTCTTTCAATCCCATTTCTTTCAAGAAATTCAATATCACTTTATTTTATTTACCATTACCCAATGCTTGTCTGTTGTTAATGATGTTGAGACAACGCACTGACCAGTTAAAAGCCTTGGAATAATTAAACGTTGTTCTTTATTAAGACCCATTGATTCTGCAATTGCTCTTACATCATCTTCAGCAACAAGACGATGAGTTATCTTTGTATTAGTATTCTTTATTACATCTGGAATTAATTTGGTAGGGCTTTGGTCAACCAAAACCATACCCTCTCCATAAGCTCTAAATTCCGATAACATATTCGAGAACATTTGACCCATCTTGTATTGAGGTTGTTCTGGATTGTCACACTTGTTCATTATCCTGTGTACTTCATCAATCAATGTAAGATGTGTACAGCCATTATCATTGAATTTGACTTTCCCAACTTCGGAACACGCAATTTTGTACTCATACAAGAATTGTAGTATGAGAGACATAAAGAAAGTTTTATCAGTGTCATCTCCAACATAAGAAAGATTAATAATACATGGTTTATCAAACAATTCATCCCATGGAGTTGAATGAATTGTATTGAGCATTTCGCCTTTCCAACCACGTTTTAAGCTGTCTATACGAGTATTAAGACAGACCTTAAAGTTTCGTTCAATTCTTTCTTCATATTGATGCTTACCAATTACTTCATCTACAGAAGCGCTCATACTGTCAAGGGTTGGGGGAAGGGTTTTGTCAAAGATAGGATGTTCAGTTAGCCAATCGGATGATTTCTTTTGATAGACCGTATAGATAAGATCCTCCATGAATATAGGTAGGATATCATACATTGGGAATGCTACACCGAAAGTTGATTTCAATCTATCAATATGCGCAAGTACATTCGGATCTTGTTCTGATGAAAGCCAAATTATTTCAAAGGGATTTAAATTAAGCGGAGTAGTATTAATAAATTCTCTTGTATTTTTATCCTTATAATTTTTACATCCGGGCATATAGATAGTTATGGGCTTATCAGTATGGATCTTATTATATTCCACCGCCCAGTCTACATATTCTGTCTTGACAGGCTCAATAACCAAAAACGGTAATTCTCTTGAAACGGAGTTTAGTATTGATAAAATTGTATTGGTTTTACCAGAGCCGTTAATGCCCGATATAAGAGTATGACAAGGAAATTGTTTTTTATCTAAATAATAAGGTATTTTAGTAGGTGAACCTCCATAAAGTAACTTTCCAAATGAAGTTTGATTTTCCTCTGATACTAGATTCTGGTTTAGTGAAAATCCAGGAACGGTGTCAACTACACTAATACCTGGCACAGAACTTAACGGAAAATTTATTAGGTAGGATAATTCCTTTGTTGTTAAGATAGTTTTGAGTTCCGAGTAACGATTCCCTAATGGATGTTCAAATAACACACCGTCATTATTGACGACTTTTAACGTAGGGGTATTAAAGTTCATCAAGGTTGCATGTATTAAATCTGAGGATGACTCCATTACAGATGTTACATCATGAATTCTTATAGGCTCAAATATACTTTCCTGCCCACTTAATATAGAACGTAATTGTAAAGCCCCTCCCTGAATATCATTCTTTCTATCTCCCATCAGATAAACCCCTACACTCCACATTCCAATAGCTTTCCCTATTTCAAATCGTTTTGAATGATAAAATAAGTGTTCTGCTACTGCCTCTATATGTTTGTTTACTAGGCTTTTACTTATACTTTGAGAGTTCCCTTCAGAAACACTATCTGAAGAAGATTCTCCATACGAATCAGTTTCTGATTCAGTTTCTGAATAACCTTTTGTTAATGATTTCTGAGGCATAAGATTGGTCACAACATTAGCAGCTGTCGACCACATTACTCCTCCTAAAGCACTTACAGCTGTTGTAGCAATAGCGGCACCGGTTGTAGCTATGCTATTTAGAACAGAAGCGGCGGCAGGAAACATAGACGCAGCAAATCCTAACCCCGTAGTTGCAAGTGCAGCACTGCCTAATTTCGAGAAATCCTTTTTAGTAACTGATTCACTGAAAGATTCAGTGTATGATAAAGTTCTCGATATATTTTTTGAAGTTGTGTCAGTATGTGTTCTGCTTAAATTCACTCCTTCTGTAACATTTATCGACTTTAGAGATTCAGCTTGTCCGTTCATTTCCCGACATGACTGAAGCATAGCTTCTGTTTCAACTGAAGACAGAGGTTCAGCTGTCACTAAATAAGCATAATGCTTACATTCAGACATTCCTGCTATAAGTTTATCAATAGTAGCTGGATAAAGTGTCTTATATGGACTTTCCATCGAAGGGATACCCGTCAATGAATAAATCGTTTCATAATTCTCTTTCTTTAGATTATCGAGATATATGTTTAATGTAACATCGTTTCCTTTTAGTGGCTCACTTTTGATCCCAGGCCAAATTCCTTTAATAAATCTATTAAGATTTTTAATGAAACTTTTTGGTGGAAGTACCTTACCTGGTGTTTTTACTCCGAGATACATATTGGTTGTCCCATCTTCTCCTACGATTAAAAATTGTAGTTGTACCTCCTTCGGCAAAAAACAAGAATACAATATCTTTTGAATAGCTGTGAAACAGTTCTCAGCTGAATTTTCAACTGGTTTACCAATCTGAAATATCTTTATCCATGCTATAGCATTATCAAAAACAGAAGGTTGGCCTTTTAGATGAAAAATTGCGTTTTCTGAAGTTTCTATTCCCTGAAGAAACTTTCTTTCAGTACAATATGATAGAGTTTGTGAAAGAGCTGTAGCAGCCAATGATTTGGCAATAGGCTCTAATGTTTGAAGTTTATTCCTTTCCATATCAATCAACTAGGATACGTGCGGATTTTAAAGAGTTTTCATAATTTTTCATTACATTTCTTACCATAGCATCGATATTATTTCTTGCTTGGAAATTATTTACAAGAGATCTCCTCACATCTGCTTTAATCTGCTCTTGGATGCCAGACCATTTTTCTAAAACAATTTTACTTACAATTTCTGCTCGTGCATCTTTGGGAAGAGCTCTGGCTTTGGCTTCAGCTTGTTTCTGGGCCTCAGTTTTTTCTTCTCCGAAAAGCCATTTACCCAACAAAGCACCTCCTCCAATAATCCATGCGATAGGACCACCTAATAGCACTGCCAAGCCTAAACCGACAGCTCCACCTGCAATAGCAGCTCCCCAGCCACTACTATTATCCTGGAGGGTTGTAGCAATTTCCTCTATTGTAGAATTCATATTGAACCCATACATAGATAAAGATGATGCATCTAATTTTGGAATCAGTACATTGATTTCATCTCCTTGTGCAGTATACATTTGTTGAATAGCTTGTACTTTTTCAGAAATTTCGTGTGTCTGATCGTTGAAAGCTTTAACAACGTAATCATTAATTTCATCGTTGGCTGCTTCCATACAACGATTCATTACGTTTGAAATACCTCCATTAAGATCATCTAATGAATAATCATTATCACTATTTTTGAATTCATCAAGTAATCCTTCCAATTGGTTAATCATGTATTGGGAAAAATCAGGAGCAAACTCTTCTACGAATGAATCGTAAACAGCACTACTTGTGAGAAGCCTATCTATTTCATCTGATAATTTTTTATCTAATCCTTCCGTCATCAAATCCATTCTTGCTACTTCAGCTACTCCTTGGGATATAGTTAAAGACGGATCTTGGTCACGGAAAATTTTATCTTCCGCGACGTCCCAACATTCACTAATTAATAATTTTAAGAAATCCATTCTGGAAGCTCCACCAGTCATATACACACTATAAATCGGTTTTCCAGGAATTTTATTCTTCTTAAAATCAATCATTGCCTTACGGATTAGTTTGAAATAGCCTTCAACTAACAGAAGTTCATTTAGTTCTCCTGGATCAAATTTGAATTTTACTTTTTCATCTTCAAATTCTTCATCTTCATCAACAATCTCTTCGAAATGGATTGTTTTCTTAACCTTTAATGAGGGATCAAAGTAAACTTCTTCTTTAACTTTACGAACTTCAAAGAGAATATAGTCAACAAGTTTAGGATAGCGTTCTTCAAATAATTTTAGTAAATCTGATGATCTACCTTTTTCAGATTCAATTCTATATAAAGTTTTTTCAATAATTGATGCACCACAATCATAACCAAAGTCAATTATATTATTAATCTGATTACTTTTGTATGTAAAATCAAGAGTTGAAGAACCCATATCAAACAGAATCGCTCCCTTATCTATATTTCTTCCCAGATTAGACGTTGGATCATGTTGGGCTCTAACAAATGCAGCACGAGATTCCTTAGTTACCCCACCAATAGGAATCCCTGCCTTTTCAGCCATACTCTTATACAGCTCCTGGGTTTTAGAATCCCAACCTGAGGGAGTTGCTATATAAACCAAGTGATTATTATCAGTTAGTAAGCCTGTATTATTTTCACGGATTTTCTTATACACTTCACCCATAAAGCGAGTCATTAACCGTTCAGGTTCTCCATTAATATCCGTAGGAGCTTTTTTAAAGCATACTCTCACTTTGGCAGATTTTAAAATGGCAGGATTAAATGCTGAGTCTCCGATGTAAGCTCTACCGTCATCAAGAATAGTAATAGCTGAAGGGATGACTTTTTTATTTCCTCCCATTTCAAGGTCTTTAGCATTCTCTAATTTAGAGGCATCAGCTCCCCATAATATTTCACAAATGGCAGCAGATGTTTCTCCGTGGCCGAAGTCAATGCCAATGACATACTTAATTTTATCTTTATCAATTTTCATTAGTGAATTGCTTCCGTAAGAAGCAGTTTCATGTTCACTGTTTTGCTTTGAAACTTCTATTATTTTTTTCAATAATCTATTCCATTGGTTTTTTTGCCATCCTCCTGATAGTTCTCCTATACTAATTATATCAGAAAGAGATGGTATATCACACAAATCACTCCAGTGATAAGATACAATAGATTCCTTTTGATTAGCACTACAGGTTTTCTTATAGTATCCCACGTCGGTTAGTAGAATATAGATAGTCTTTCTATTATCGTAATTAGACATATCATTATACTTAACCCCATAGATAAAAGTTTGGTAACAAATAAGTCTTCTATCAAAAGCATTAATTATTTCAAGACCGATATGATCCAAACTTTTATCTTCATTAAGATAATTTCTATATCCGTTACTATCTCCTTTTACAAAGGATTCCAAAAAATTATAATTGTCCTTAAAAACAGATAAGCTTGTCATGTTCATGTCATTCTTTATTGGGGAATAAATACTTGTCCTTTTACAATCACAGTACCATTCTTAACAAAAGCTGGAAATACGAGTTTAACTTCTGAAGCTTTATCAGAAGGTATCTGTTCAAACATATAGGACTTTTCAGTAGTATAATCAACTACCTCGATACCTTGAGTATCAAGCTGATCTAAGATGTCGTCCAGTCTACTTTTTATCTTCTTCTCGTATTTCTCATCCCCGCTATTATGGTAGCGAGTGAATCCTATAAGTGATTGAATGCTTTCTAAAAGTCCTGGAAAATTCCTGTCAAGTGTTGGTTTTTCTTGGCTTTCATATTTGTTTACCACTTTCTTAATCTGTGCCCTGAAAGTATCAATTAAGTTATCTACACTTTCACATATCTGAGAAATTATAGAAGTGAACTTATTAACATTTAAAGCAATCTGAGGTTCTCTCTTTACCTGAGGTAGCTGTTTATCTGAGGAAACCGGAGACATAGTCTTGATTTTCGAAGGACTTTGAATAGATGCAGTGTAGATAGCTAATGCAGTACCAGCCAAAGTTCCAAATACAGCCCCCCAACCACCAAAAATCAAATTACCAACCAAAGCACCTCCTGTAGAACTAAGAAGAGCATTACCAGGCTCTACTTTTCCACTGTTAATTGTTTTGGTTATTATTTTATCTTGTTCAATTCCCCTTTTTGGAATATTGGTTTCTTTACTTATACTTAGTTCTACTTCTTTAGATTTAGCCTCTTGTACTGTTCTTGTAATATTCAATGTAATTTTTTGTTGTGCATGAAGCAATGAAAGAGCTGCCTGAAGAATATAGTCTTCAGATTGCGTCAGGTTTTGACGGTATTCTCCATTGGATTCAAATATCGTATTTAAAAAATTACTGACGATATCTTCTATCTTTGTAGTATCCTTTGGAAGGCTTAACCCCGAAAGTTTCTCCCGGAGTGATTCTTCATTATTTTTAAAAACCTCAGCAAGTGTCATTTGTGAATAACCTTTTAATTTAAGTGAAAAAAGAAGACGCGAGACTTGTTAGCTCACGTCCACTTCCGTAGAGGTATCCGACAAAAAAGAAAATCTTTCGAGTCGGCTCCGACCAAGGAACCTTCGAAAGAATGGACTGATGAAACAAATCCCACGTCTTGCCTATAATAATGGCTGTTGGTACACGACATAATGCACCAATGGCTATCATAAGCAAAAAGTGAGCACCAGTCTAAATCCACTTTCAAAAAGTTTGGTCGGTTTTCCTACGGATGGATTGTTTTGCTGTGCCTTCTTCCGTCTTGCGGCATTTCTCTTCCGCTTGACTTTGCAAAGATAAGCAAAATTTACGGACTGATGCTCATATTCATATTTTATTTTTCATAAGTTGTCATTTTTTTACTCTGCAAAATTAGATAGCTTACTTCTTCTTTGCGAATTTTTTATTAAAAAAGCAGCTAAAAAACTTAACTTTGTACCAAGTTTTCAATTATATGGTACAAAATAAGATTTACGCACCTTTGAGATGAACCATCTTTTGATAATTCAGGCACACCGCAGCCACGTTTAAATCTGATTTTGCATTAATAAGAGGTAATAGATATGGAGAGAAGAGGAGAATTTACGGCTGATACAGGAATTATCAGTGAAATCATAGAACGAAATTTGCTTGCACCTTCTCCGTCTCAGTTAGCATCTAAATTAGGCTACTCCGGACGAACGACTATAAACAGGCTTAGAGCCCAGACAACCGGAGAAGAAGCTATACGGGAATTTTGTCAGCGCTTATCTAATGTCGCAGGCATCTCTTATGATGACTTATTATTGCTGGGAAGATTGATGCAGCTTTGTGATGATTTTACGAAGCAGATGAAACGTGAGTTTGGAGAATTATCAGATAGTTTAAAATTCAATTTATTAATCGCATTTATTTCTGACGATTATTCGATTTTCTCGGAGTCATATCAAGAAATGGAACTTAACAGATGGATTCTGGTGAAAGGATATGAAAAGGAAATGTTCTTTTTTATGTTGTCTCTGTTCCTTTTAACAGATAAGACCAAATCATTTTATGACAAACGGTGTCAGACAGGGGAGAACTATAAAAAACTGTTAACTCCTATCTGTAAGCAATTAAAAGAAATGTTCCCGAGTAACTCTGTCGCCAATAGTTTGTCAAGTGGTATATTCAACACTCCAATGGCCAGCCTGTCTTATCCATGTTTCCTGACAGCTGTACGCATGGGCGGGGTTATTCTGAAAGGTTATATATCAGGATATGAAGAAGCCGCTTTCTTCAAGGCGATGATGAAGGTGTCCGGACTGCCAAACCGCACTTTTTGGGATGAAGGCGAAAACAGAAATCAATTAACCTTTCTGAGATATGTAGCCGTCAACAAGATGGGTAACGGATTGTATGAATATTTTCAACACAACATTTTAACAGGGAGGACCGATAATCCTGCTCAATTATATTTTTATAATGAAAAAGATTTGGGCTTTTTCCTGAAGAGAGAAAGAGTGCTATTTTACGGGAATTATATCTTTGATGGAAAGACACTGAAGATAAAGCTTCTTAAAGACAGGGAACATACCGAAGAATTTAAATGGCAGTTGCTGACTTCCGGAAGTTCGGAACGGGTGAGACAACTCGACAGGCTTTTTACAGACAGCTATATTAATAATGTGAAATATGAGTCATTGGGAATGGAAAGGTTTTGCGGTATTACCATATCTGAAGTAATAATAACAAAAAACAGAATTATTCTCAATACTCTCGAAGGCGACAAGTTTACAATCAATCGGGACAGTTATCCGTATTTACGCGAAGTAACTCCGGACAAGCTTCCTTTGGCATACATGGATAAGGAGGACAACAGGATTTATATTGAGTGGGAACAATTAGGAAGTCGGATAGCACTTGATGAATTTTCAAAAACGCCCAAATAATAATGAATACACTACTATCCAACCTCAAATCTAAAAAACAATATAGCCGATACTGAGACTTGCAGAGGAACGCCTCCTGACTGTGATAGAGAAGAAGGATATTCTTAACAAGAAAGAAAATTAAAGGTACTATTGTATATAGACGGACTGCTGACTATTGTTACAGAATAAACGAGAAAAATTGAGTTGAGTGTAACTTTTGGGGATAATTTTGCACCTAACGTCACAAAAACATCAAGAAAATGGAAAGTCCCCCAAAAACAAGCAGCGAGTTCGCTTCTTTTGTCAAAGAACATTCCCGGATTATCAACAAGGTGTGCTGGGCCTATTCAACTCCAAAAGTGCCTTATGAAGACCTGCGTCAGGAAATCTTCACTAACCTGTGGTTGGGTTTAGAGCAGTTTCGAGGTACAAGTAAGCTATCAACATGGGTATATCGTGTTGCCGTCAACTCCGCTTTAATGGCAATACGCAATTATAAGCCGAAGCTTGAAACCCTCCCATTTGAAATATCGGATATAGATATTTCATCTGAGACAGACGATAACAGAACCGAACAGCTTGCAGCACTCCACGAGTTGATAAACCAACTCCTGCCGATTGAGAAAGCGATTATCCTGTTATGGCTCGATGAATATTCATACGAGGAAATCGCGGACATCATCGGAATAGAGCGGAACAATGTGGCGACCAAACTTCACAGAATTAAAAATAAACTCATCTCAAAATCGAAGTAATATGAACTTAGAAGAACTCAAAAAAAGCATGTCAACCCTCGATGACGTACTCGCTCAAAAAAACAACGAGCCAATCAATTTCAACACTGCTACGTGTGATTCAGCACAATCCCGTGTTGCTAAGCAGTATCGTAAGGGAATCCTGAATTGTTCTGTTCTGGCAATTGTGTTCATCATTCTGTGGGTCAGTGGAACAGACGAAAACTCTTTTCCGGTTGCAATGAAAGGATTTCTCGGAATCTTTATGGCGATAGCAGCAATAGTGTATATTTTTTTGTACCGCTCAGTCAAAAAGATAAAGCTCGCGACTTCCACACCGATGCAAATGATGAAACAGGTAGCATCCCTCAGGCTCTATACTCTCGTTGCTGAGATATTCTTTGCCGTTGTTCTTGCGGTGTTCTTTACTATTTTCCTGAGCAATCTTTGGTCTCTCGGCACCTACACTTTCTGGCTTGTTGCGGGTGCATTGCTGGTCAGCATAACTATCGCCTTGATAATGCTTCCGAAGAAAATCAGAGATTTCAGAGAACTAACAGCAATAGATTAATCGTTTCTCGCTTATAATTGCTGGGAGTTGCGCATTGAACTGAAAATTGATATGGAAAAAGAGAAGTCCATAACTTGCTGACTTGTTTAGCGAAGTTATGGACTCTATGTGGTGTACGAAAAGATGCTTATTCTTGTGAAATCAAATTACAGAAATCATCAAATAGTAGATGATATTCGGCACCTTTCTTTTCACCAAGAGTAACAAAAATTAAATTCTGTTCTGGATCGCAGAATAATACTTGACCAAATAATCCTATCGCAAAAAATCGTGGAGTAACAATATCTTTGCCGTCAATTCTGGTAATAATATTGTTCCAGCCGAAAGAGTATGCTTGGTTATCGAGAGATGAGTGAGTAGAACGATCTATCCATTCTTCGCTTACAATACGTTGGTTATTGTAAGTACCTTTATTTATATATAGACGACCGATTTTTGCCAAATCTCTTACGTTAGATACTAATCCGCCATAGGCTTTTGCCTGTCTGTGTTTGGAGTCATCAAGAGATATCAGGGCCTCAGTCTCCATGTCGAGCGGTTTCCATACTTTCTCTTGTAAATATTGAGCAAAAGGTACGCCAACTGCTCTTTCAATAGCAACGCCTAACAATGCAGTTGCCATTGAATTGTAATAATGTGATGTTCCCGGTTCAGACTTGAAATGTAGTTTCTTGAATTGGTTGACAACATTATTGCCATAGTATAACTTAGCCATCTTCGAGAAGGGATTCCAGCCATAGCTTTCCTGAAAATCAAGGCCGGTTCGCATATCAAGAAGATGCTCAACAGTGAGCTTCTGAAACATAGGGTCGGCATTATTCAGTTCAGGTATATATTTCGTTACAGGGTCGGTAATTGAGATATAACCCTCCTCTACGGCAATTCCACATAGTAAAGCAGTTACAGCTTTAGTTATAGAGAATATGTTTGAAGGAGATAGTTGTGAAAAATTGCCATAATATTTTTCGAGAAGGATAGTGTCATTGCGGACTATCAATAACGCACCATTACCTCTGACACGCGAAAAATATTCTCCTATGGTTTCTCCGTTAAAACGTCTTCCGGAAAATTTTGAATCTTCAAAATAACGGTTATGGTTAGCGGCAGAAATTAGTACCTCTTTGGGACTTTCTTTTGATTTTATGGTATCGAGTGCAAAATTAAGATATGTGTCAGTTGAAGGGTTGCCACATTTAATAGCTCTGAATGTAGTGCAACTTGACAGAATCACCAGTAACGAAATGAGTATGTATGTCCACCTTTTCATGATACAAAGGTAGTGATAATATTTGGATTATGAGGGTATTTCAAAGTAATACCACCCAATCGTTGACACGGAAGATACAGCAGTCGCGGATTTTACGCCAACGAGGTGTATGGGTATTGTCCTTAAAAGCCTATATACGGATTTATATAGGATTATTACCATTCAAAATATGGTGAATCTTTAAGCGAAATTCTAAGTAAAATAAGAAGTTAGCAGAAGCCTTGAAAGAAATCAAAACACCCAATCTTACGCCCAAAACTGGGTGTAAGATTGGGTGTTAGAGGTTTAACTGCTTGATTATTAAGCTATATTGCGGAAAGACAGGGATTCGAACCCTGGGTACCCGTAAGGGTACAACGGTTTTCGAGACCGTCCCGATCGACCACTCCGGCATCTTTCCTTGGGAGTTTCTGATAGCGAGTGCAAAGGTAGGTATTATTTTTGAGATTGCAAGGGATAGGAGAGGATTTTTTTGGATTTTTTGTAGAAGGGAGCACGGCTCTTTCATTTAAGATTGCTTTGAGATTCCAATAAAGGAGCTATTTTATAGCGGTCTCAACTATAAGTCAGGGGCCGCTTCATGCTTGCGCACACCATGGATTGACGTTAGATTAAAAGGATAAGCAATCTCCATTTACTGAGTGTATATTTTTTGATTTTAAGTGAAATAAGTGGTGTAAAAAATTGGTCAAGTGACCAATTTTTAGTAACTTTATAAGTGACCAACAAATAGTTACGTTAAAAATGAAGCCACTTGACCAAGATATTTTGATTGGCACGGATGCGACCAGTCACGACACAAAAGTACAAAATATTTTCGATCCACCATGCAGTATTCTGGAGAGACTGATGAAATTTGCCTCGTCAGTTCCGGATTTCCGCAGACTTGACAAAGGCAACATACGTCATCCACTCGCCGATATCATCATTCTGATGATACTTGGTCGTGTCTCAGGCCATGTCTCACGTGCCGACATAATAGAGTTCGGCAGACACAATCTCAATAAATTCCGTAAAATGGACCTGCTGAGGAATGGGGTGCCGTCCGAGGCGACTCTCTGCCGTGTGGAGAAAGGCACTGATGATGGTGCAATGGCCGACAGGATGCAGGAGTTCGCCGATGAATATCACAGGGAGCTTCTCAAAGCAGGGTGTGACAGGGAGATAATCTGTGTGGACGGCAAGGCAGAGCGCGGGACAGTCCAGGAAAACGGCCGCAATCCTGACATTGTGTCGGCATACTCCTCGGACACCGGCATAATATTGGCGACGGAGCCATGTGATGAAAAGAGCAACGAGATAAAGGCAGTCCCGCTGCTGATCGACAAGATCGACATATCGGGTAAGATCGTCACCGCTGACGCCATGTCCATGCAGAAGGATATCATTGACAAAATCAGGAAAAAAAGAGGAGATTTTCTCATTGAGCTGAAAGCCAACCAACCCTCGTTACGGTATGGGGTGGAGGACAGGCTCAAATTACATGTGC
>CAMWVA010000050.1 GCA_947177575.1 uncultured Porphyromonadaceae bacterium
TCTCCTACCGATTGATTGGCAGAAGCGGAACGCATCTGCTTCAGACCTTCGTATGGACGCTGCACCAGATTGCCCTTTGAATCAAGACTCCATTCGCGAGGTAACGAATAAGTATGTGCCCAACCAAGACGATGATTAGTTTCACCTGGAAGTTTATCAGGCACAATACCGAGCACAATAGTCTTACCGTCGTGCTGATAGATAGTAGGAGAAAGCAGACCGTAACCGTCTTCGCTTATCATTTCCACCATACGCGGCGCAGACGAATCGGAATCAGGCACAAAATGTCCCTGAGCATCTATATCACCTGTCCAGTAAAGAGTACGGACGCCCTTGGAAGTGTTAAGCGGGGTTGCTGTAAACAACCAGCGGTCTCCAAGACGTGTCACAGTCGGCATCTCCCAGAATACTCCACAAGTAGCAGCATCACTACCCGTGAAGAAAGCATCACCATCGTTACTCCACGACCCTGAAGCAGCATTGTAGCGATGAAGTGTTGTGGTGCCTACTCCGTTGCGCGAACTACCTACTATAATGTAGGCATTATCACCGTTACGGAAGAAATAAGGGTCGCGGAAGTCATCACTAAGACCTGACGGACGACCGTTGATTATAGGATTAAGAGCACTTTTATTCCAGTCACGCAGACTCTCGTCCTCAGGAGTTGCCATAGCTATTGTGGCACGGGCATAATCAACTGCTGTGTAGATAATGGCCGGTTTGCCGCCGCTTACGACATCGTCAGTAAAGACATTGCCAGACCAGCAACCTTTTATATCATAGTTCTCACCGGGTGCGACAGCAATAGGTTCTTCCTGCCAGTCAAAGAGATTGGCTGAACTGATATGCCCCCAGTGCAGACGGGCCATATAGGGACCCTGTGGGTTCTTCTGAAAGAAAACATGATACCGACCATCACTATAGGTCATGCCGTGAGTCTCGTTGGTCCAGCCGGCTGAAGGCATACCGTGAAAGCGCGGACGCAGCAAATCATCGGCAAAACGTGAGGCAGGCACCACGAAATCAGCTTTGTTTTCAGCTTTCTGGGTAGTAATCCAGCCTTCATCTTTAGCCTCGTCAAAGATAGTGAGATCATCAAGCATACCTGAGAAAGAGGAAAGTCTGAAAGGACCGCTCTTCTTCTCCTGACGGTCGTAACCCATCAGTATATCAGCACCGCCGATAGTCACCGCACCGTTGCAACGGCTCTCACCCACTTGCTCACCATTGAGATACAGACGTGCCTTACGGTCAGTTGAGTTAACAGTCAGAACTATGTGACACCATTCACCACGTGGCAGTACACGGTCAGCTTCGATAGTAAGCGGCCAGCCACCGGCATAAAATTCGGCAGCCCACTTACCATGAATACCAAGTGAAAATTCAAAACCCGATTTGGCTTCTGTATCAAGACAGTCTACTATAGCTACCCGGTCGGTAAGCTGCTGGTCGATACCGATAATAGGATATGCCTCAACAGCACACCACAATGACACTGTAAGATCCCCGGCCTGTTCCAGGACTTTACCAAGCTGGCCGTGAACAGTAGTGGTATATCCGTCAAGACGCAGAGCCTGACCTACAGCGCCTGCTATATTCTCGGGTGCGAAATTGCCGTCTACTTCACAGGCAGCACCGCTTACGGTCTCGATAACAGTACCGTCTTTAAGGTCAAAAGGATAATGAGCCACAACAGCAGCCTGTACACTTCCAGCAGCTAAAAGGGCGGTTAAAAGCGAAAAAGAGGAGTAAAGATATTGTTTCATAGAGATGTTGATTGCTGATTATTATTCTGATTAGATGAATATGTCTTTCAGACTGATATTACGCGGATAAATGAACGGAGTCAGTAACTGTAAGAAGCTGGTCCCGTATGACAGTCCTAAGGCTGTCACCGGGACCAGGCTGTCTGTACAGATTAACGAAAAAAGTATCTGTTGTATTATCCTCTATGCGCTCAAAAATTGTTGCTTACTTCAGATAATTGATGATATTAAGAGTAAGCTGCTCCACATTGTGCTGATAAGGATTGGTACCGGAGTTCTGATTCCATTCGTAAGCGGCGAAACCGTTGGCTACGCAGCGGCCGTGCTGACTGTTGGGATTGAAGTCTACCAGACCGGCTACACAGTGGTCACGTACATGGCCCCATGTGGCAAGCACAAGCGAATTGGTTGTAACCTCGAAGTTCTTGATAACGTCAGCATAACCACCGTTTCCGTAGAGATTGCAGTCCCACATACAGTTGTGGTCTTCACGCTGGCCGGGACCGATGAGAGGTACAGTCAGGTAGCCGTAGCCGTTGGGGTCTTCCAGAGTAATGTCTTTGTATATGGCGTGTGCGGTACGGTCGTAATAGCCTTGTGCACCATTGTCCTTGAAATCGACACCGAGGAAAGGATTGATTACCCATACATCATCACCGCTGCCGCCGTCGCCATTGCCGAATATGCTCGGAGCCATGTTGTCAGGCACAATACCTAACGGCACTGTCAGCTGTGTAGCCATGTTGGAAAGATAGAGATTGCCACCGGCCGCAGTATAAGCTTTAAGAGCGGCTATAGTTTCAGGTGAGCTGATACCATCGGGAAGATTCTCCCAACCGTATGCCAGACCGACGCGGTCTACCTCAATCCAGAGTACAGTGTATTCTTCAGGGTCAAGAGAAGCTATCTGAGATATAGTCACGAACTCGGCATCAGGCAGTGTTGCAAACCATGCTGCTGCAGCACGCTCGTCATCATCAGGAAGCTGTGAGGGAGAATCGGCAAGGAGCAGATAAGCTGCTTTAGTAGCTACTTTTTCTATCACTAAGGCTGCGGCAGACGTAGCTTTAGCAGCATAGAAGCCATCATAAATAACTTCAACCGAATATACCAATTCCTCACCCATAGGCTGCTGCTTAAGCTCACAGTTTGTTACGGCACCTTCATATTCCGCTACCTGACTACCGTTGCAGAGAATACGCACACCGGTGATACCAGCTGCCGAAGGCATACTCCAGTGGAGTGTCACAGTGCGTCCCGCTACTTCGGAACGGACACCGCTGGCAGCGGGAAGCTCTTCGAAAGGAACAGTAGCATCGACAGATACACCTTCCGATACGTGATTGTCAGAATAAAGCACTTTCACAGTATAAAGTACAGTCTGATCCATCGGCTGACCCTTTACAGAGTAGGTTGTAGGAGCACCTTCAAGAGTAACAGCATTGTGGAAGTCGCCGTCACGCATTACTCTCACGCCTGTTATATCTTTTGCCGAAGGCAGAGCCCATGTCAGAGTTACAACTCTGTTTTCAACCGATGCCTTGAGATCGCGCACAGTCTCAAGACCGGTTACCTCTTCATAGCCTTTAGGAGTGTAGTCGGAACATGCACCCAGCATCGAGAAGATTGCCATCACCAGCATGGCGAGGCTATATGATTTTATTTTTTTCATCGCTGTTTTATTTGTATGAATCTGACGTCAGGTATGAATTACTTATACAAATCACCGGCATTATCCACCTGATTTACAGGAATCGGGAAATAAAGCTCATCTTCACTCAGATTAGCACCTTCGTAGTAGGAATGATGCTTGACTTCGGAAGCGTAATAGGCGTTGACAACCTCAACGGCGTTACCCCAGCGCAGAAGGTCAAACCAGCGCAGACCTTCCATAGCGAGCTCCAGACGACGCTCCATACGTACTGCTTTACGGGCATAATTCTGATCCCAGCCTGTAGCGGAATACTGGCCTACGAGATAGCTGGCCACGTTGGGATTGCAGTCTATCGGAGTGTACGAGCCGTCTACCGAACGGGCAGCTTTGGCACGCACTTCGTTGATGAGCTGACGGGCTTCCTCAAGACCGGTGTTCTGTTCGATAAGTGCCTCGGCACGCATCAGCAGTACATCGGCATAGCGGATAAGCTGGAAATTAAGTGAAGAAGCACCCCAAGGCACAATACCTTTCTCTACGTATGGAGAATCAGGTGACGGATAAGGTTTCTTGCCTGAGTACTGTCCGTACATCTCAAGGTTACGACACCATTTCTCGTTGTACATATAACTGCGCCAGTACATACCGATACGGCCTACTGTGAAGTCAAGACGCGGGTCAACATTACCTTCATAATCCACGCTGAGCACATCGACATCATTAAAGGTATCGAAGTAAGGCAAACCCTGTTCGTCGGTACGGAAGGCATTGACAAGATTCTGAGAAGCTAAGTAGAAGTCGTCACCGTTGCCGTAGAGGTTGCCTTCAGACCATGTACAGTTAAGACAGTTGTTGTAATTGTACTGGTTCGGTGTGTTAGCTGAAGAGAACTGTATGGCCATGACGGATTCATACTGATTGTTCATCTCAGGCTTCGACATGTCAAGGAAGTTGGGATAAAGCTCATACTTTCCTGATGAGATGACATAACCGGCATACTGACCGGCTTCGGCCCAATCGGATGTGAAGAGGTCTACACGTGCCAAAAGAGCGGCGGCTACATATTTGTTGAAGCGTCCCGGGTCTTTCTGAGTCTCTTTCATCACACTGTAGGCATCACGAAGGTCCTGCTTGATAAAATCGGCTATCTGCTGACGGGTGTACTCATCGGCACGGCAGGTGCTGGGGTCTGTATTCTCATCAAAATAGGGGAATTTCTGAAACAGACGCAGCATGTCGAAATAGTAGTATGCACGCAGAGTCTTCATTTCGCCGATACAGGCTGCTCTGTCAGCCTCATCCATGTTATTGGCACCCTGAAGAGCGCGTATGGCAGTATTACAACGGCTTACGGAGAAGAAGTTGTTACGCCACTTGAAATTGATGACATCGTTATTACTCTGCACATTGCCGACTTCGAGCTGGTGCATATAGCCTTCCATAGTCACACCATCACCGCCTTTGAGAGCATCGTCCGAACGAAGGTCGAGCACCCAGTTGGTAATAGGACCGGCAAACGACTCATTGTTGCCGAAATAATGGCAAAGCAGTGTGGCATAGGCAGCGATCATGATGTCAGTGGCCTCATCTTCGCCTATCTGTTCTTCTGTGAAGACTCCCTGAGGTTTGGTATCGAGTAGGTCGTCACATGAAGTGAAGGTCGCACCGGCTGACATAGCCATTGCCGATATAAGAACCTTGCTTATGATATTTTTGCTGAGTTTCATTGTGTTTTGCTTATTAGAGAGATTTTGGCTTAGAACTGAAGGTTAAGACCGAGTGTGAATGTGCGTGGACGGGGATATGCACCGTTGTCAATACGTGCGCCGTATTCACCGGGAAGAATCTCAGGATCGAGGCCCTTATAATCAGTGATTGTAAATACGTTCTCCACCTGACCGTAAACATCCAGTGAACTTGCACCTATCTTGCTTACTATGTGAGAGGGAAGCTGATATGAAAGCTTGATATACTTCATCTTCATGTATGAACCGTTCTCAATGTAGTAAGTAGAGAAACGTGCCTCGTTGTTGTCATCTGTAAGCGAAAGAGCCGGAATGTCACTGCCTGTGTTTGTGGGGCTCCATGCGTTGAGTATATCGGCTGCACGGTTAGTGGCAAGGTTGCCGTAGCTCATCGAATAAAGCTGACGTTTCATGTGATTCTGGATATCAAAACCGAAGTCACCTGCCATAAACATATCAAGTGTGAAAGCTTTGTAGCGGAAAGCAAGGTTAAGACCAAGCGACAGGTCCGGATTGGGGTCGCCGATGATGCAGCGGTCGTTGTCGTCAATCACACCGTCACCGTTAAGGTCACGATACATCAGACGGCCGGGAGCGGCACCGGTCTGAGAAGCATGATTGGCAACCTGCTCGGCGTTCTGGAAGATGCCGTCGCATACGTAACCGTAGTAAACACCCATTGCTTCACCGGGTATGAGGCGCTGATCGCCACCGATAAATTTCTGACGCGAGTTAAGCTCGGTGAGCTTATTCTTATACTGCGATACGTTTACTGAACCATTCCATGAAAAATCGCCGTACATAGGACTGCTGTAACCTAATGTTACTTCCCAACCGTGATTCTTCATGCTACCTGTGTTGAGCCATTTTGAAGCATTCTCACCGGCTACTTCGAGGGCCGGCGGAATGGTAAGCATATTCTTGGTGTTTTTGATAAAGTAGTCAGCACTCAGGTTGATGGCTCCGTTGAGGAACTGTAGGTCGATACCGATATTGTTCTGATAAGTTGTTTCCCATGTCAGATCAGGATTACCTGTAGCTGAAAGTGTGATACCGGATACAGTATTGGAGTTTGTACCTTCAATGTCGTATGCACCGTTACCAGTGTTGAAAATGTAGGTTGAATAAGCCGGGTAAAGCGGTGGTATGTTGGCGTTACCGTTCTGTCCCCATGAATAACGAATCTTAAGGTCGCTGAGTACTTCGTTCTGTGGGAAGAAAGCTTCCTGTGTGGGACGCCATGCTACTGAAACAGCGGGGAATGTACCGCCACGATGACCTTTGGCAAAGCGTGAGTTTTCGTCACGACGAATGGTGAAAGCTACCAGATAACGATCGGCATAATTATAGTCAACTTTACCGAAAAGCGAGAATACCGACCACTGAGTCTTACCGCCGCCGCTGTTCTGTGTACCTGTACCTGCACCTACCTGCATGTAATCGGTATCGGTGAAGGCATAACCCTGACGTGAACCGCTGAGGTCTTTAAAGGTATAGCCGATGGCTTCTGTACCTAACAGTACCGAAAGATGATGTACATCATTGAAGATATTGTTGTAAGCAGCAGTGTTGGTCCATGTCCATGTGTCTCCCTGACCGTAGACACTGGCTACACTGTTAACGTCGCTGGGATTAGTAGCGCGGTTGAGCGTCACATTGAAATACTGGCTGTGTTCGATACCGATGTTCGATTTAAGCATCAGACCCTCCACAGGTTTTACCTCGATAAAGGCGTTACCGAGTATACGCCATGAGTTAAGGTCATTGTCACGCTGGTTGGCTATGAGCTGTACCGGGTTGGCAAGGTCAGAACCTATCAGCGACAGAGGAAGTGTCCAGTCACCGTTAAGACCGCGTACGGGCAGAGCCGGGTGCTGACTCATGGCTGTGAAGGGAATACCACGATCACCTGCGACATCGACACCACGATTTTTCCAGTTGGCTACAACAAGATTCTCGCCTACGCTTACATATTTGCAAAGGTCGTAGCGTGTATTCAGACGGGCTGAGTAACGACGATAGAACGTGTCATCAATGTTACCGTTCTGGTTGATATAGTTGAGTGAGAAAAGCACCGAACCTTTTTCAGTGTTATTGGTCACTGTAGCTGTGAGGTTGTTGGTCCATGCTGTACGATACACTTCATCCTGCCAGTCGGTGTTGGTAGTGGGGAAATTAGGATTGCCGTCCACATAAGGCTGAAGTACCGGAGTTTCACCTGAGCCGTAAAGTGAGTGTGAAGGTGCGATGTGCGATGCCTTTGAAGCCGCCCAGTAAGCTACACCCCACTGATCAGCATTAAGCATGTCGTAACGCTTTGCTATAGTCTGTGCGCTTATAGCATAGTTGACACTCACTGTCATGCGGTCACCCTTGCCGTGTTTGGTAGTGATGATTACAACACCGTTGGCAGCACGCGAACCGTATATTGAAGCTGAGGCCGCATCCTTAAGTACTTGCAGACTTTCGATGTCCGAGGGATTGATACAGTTAAGATTATCGGTCGGCACACCGTCGATAATGTAAAGCGGGTCATTGCTTGAGTTGGCTGTAGACATACCACGTACGCGGATTGAACCTGTACCGCCCGGAGCAGCGTCAGGCACTACATTCACACCTGGCAGCTTGCCGGCCATGGAGTTCATGATGTTACCTGAGTTCTCACTCAGCGGCTCTTTCATGTTCATGACCGATACCGAACCTGTAAGGTCGGCTTTACGGACTGTCTGATAACCTACAACGACAAGCTCATCAAGCACAGCGTTGTCTTCTGACATCTCGATTACCATGCCGTCTTTGGCCGGTACTACAACGGGAGTATAGCCTACATACGACACTTTCAGATCATCGCCTTCAGCCGCCTTGATAACGAAGTTACCATCAATGTCGGTGGCCGTACCGGCGGAAGGATTATTTACCGGAATGACCGTGGCCCCTATTAGAGGCTCACCGTCAGTCTTTGAGAGGACCGTTCCTCTGATAGTCTGATTCTGGGCGTAGGCCCCTAAAGAGACAAGAGCCAGAATCATCCATGTCAAGAAATTTTTCATTGGTCGGTTGAGTTAGTTATGTTGTTTGTTTAGGATAACACGACTTTGCGCCGCCACCCGACTACCGGTGAAGGTGCTGTCGGGTGACGGCGCAAAGTTACGTCCGTTTGTAAAAATCAAGCTACTATAAAAAATTCGTACTATAAAAAATTTGTGACAATGCAACATCTGTCACACAAGTTGCAACATTCCTGCCAAGTAAGAGGCTAATTCTGTAAGTCAGCATATTATAACAAAACCTATTCAGACTTTTGAAGTCCGTTTCTGTATGTCGGCAGGCAGTTCGCCATAACATTCTCTGAAACATTTAGAGAAATATGACGGCGAATTAAATCCCACAGCGTATGCTATCTGTGACACAGTATCTTCAGTTGTGGCTAACAAATGGCGTGCCTTCCGCAGACGCATATTACGTATAAGTTCATTTGGCGAGTAGTTAGTCAGTGCCTTCAGTTTACGATATAGCTGTGTACGGCTGAAGCCCATCTGTTCAGCTACTTCTTCAGTGGTGAGCTCGCTGTTGGCAAGCTGGTCTTCTACTATTTTTGTAAAAGCACGATAGAAATCCGAATCCAGATCACCGCTTTTAGCTTTGGTCGGGTCAGGTTTGGGTGCAGAGTCAGGCTTTACAGAAGCCGGGTTACGTTCAATCAATGCCTCGCTAAGCCGACGTCGGTTAGTTATGAGCGATTCGACACGTGCCTGTAACACATTACCCGAAAATGGTTTCGAAAGATACCCGTCTGCACCCTGACGATACCCCTCGCTACGCTGTTCGTCAAGCGCGCAGGCAGTAAGCAGCAACACAGGTATATGACTTGTAGCTGTCTCCTCTTTCAGACGCCGACAACATTCCATACCGTCCATACCGGGCATCATAACATCGCACACCACTAAGTCCGGAAGATAACGGGTAGCCATCTTTATTCCATAGCGTCCGTCGGGTGCTTCCAGCACAGTATAGTCGGGACTCAGAAGTTGCTTTAGCATAGCACGTATATCAGCGTTATCATCTATCACCAGCACACATGGTTTATCACCTAATTCTATCTCAGGCGTTTCATCAGGATTACCAAGTTCTATGTTGACTTCATCACTGCTGATATGTACATTCTCGGTCATCACAGGCGACTCTTCGGCGCCGATATGAGTAACAGGTATAGTAAGAGTAAATACCGACCCCTCCCCTTCACGGCTGTCAACAGTTATGTCTCCTCCGTGCATGGTGGCAAAAGCCTTTGATACAGCCAATCCTATACCTGAACCTTCGGGACGTATTGTCTCGGCTTGATAAAAACGCTCGAACACACGCTGCATATCATCGGCATTCATACCGCGTCCTGTATCAGCTATCCTGACAGTAAGCAGGTGGTCATCACCATTTACATTTACCGTTATACTGCCGTTATCAGGTGTGAATTTGAAAGCGTTACTCATTATATTAAAGTATATTCTCTCCACCTTCTCCACATCAAGAGCCATCGTCTGCCCTACGGGCCATGCATCGTCAAGACGCAATTTTATATGTCGTTTGGAGGCTAAAGTTCTGAACGAGCCTGTCCAGTCTGCAAAACATTCGCCGGCATTGACTTCGCTAAGTTTGAGCGTGAGCTTACCGTTCTCGTATTTGCGGAAATCAAGGATCTGATTTATAAGACGCATCAGGATTTTGACATTTTTTGATGCCAAGCCTAAAAGGGTTCGCTGTGATTCGGTCAGCTGAGGTGCTTCGCGAAGCTGACGCAACGGTTCGACAATAAGAGTCAGCGGTGTACGCAAGTCATGTGATACATTAGTGAAGAATGCTAACTTAGCAGTAGTGGCTGTATTCAGACGCTCGTTAAGTTCGGCCATCTGGTCACGCTGCTCGGTAAGCTCCGCTTTCTGCTCGGTAAGTTCTTTCTTCTGTTGTTCAAGCTGTTCATTCTGTTGCTCAAGCTGTTCATTCTGCCGGGCAAGAGCTTCCTGCGAACGCTGACGTTCCCAATATCCGCGCAGCAAAGCGAATATACTGACTGCACAAAGCAGCAGTATGCACACGATAGAATATATAAGGGCACGCTGCGTAGAGTGTAGAGTCGAGAATTGGTCTACCTTATCTTTAAGGCGTGCTATCTTACGTGTGTCCTCGGCAAGACTGGCCTCCTGCAACTGCATCATATCCACATTCGAAGCGTCTACCCAACGTCCTGTGGAAAGTATCAGGTTACGCTCCACCTGTTTACCTTTAAGAATATCGTCTACCGTACGCATTATTTCATATCCGCCGGTGGGATAGAATATAGTAGCGTCAAGCACACTGTCGGCTACGGCATTTATACCTGTAGATACAACTCCGTCGACACCTGTTATAATAAGTCTGTCGAGACCTCGTTTGTTAGCTACCTGCCGGGCGGCTATAGCCATACGGTCATTTTGAACAACCAAAGCATCGACATCAGGGTAGAGCGCTAACAGCGAATCGGCCAGACGCTCACCTGTAACGGGAGTCCAGTCAGTACCGTAGGCAGTAGCCACAAGCTGCATACCGGGATAACGGTTTATAACCTCATGCAAACCGCGATGACGGTCGCGGGCAGGTGTAGAACCGGCCAGACCACCTATCTCCAGCACCTTACCACGTCCTCCGAGTCTTTCGGCCACAAACTCGCCGGCATTATGACCTATCTGTAGATTGTCAGCTCCTATATGGGCTGTATAGGCATCGCCTTCTACCATACGGTCAAAAGTAAGTACAGGAATACCTTTATCTATAGCTTCACGTGCGACCGGAGTCAGGGCCTGTGCTTCCACCGGTGACATAACGATTATATCATACCCCTCTTCTATGAAGCGGCGTATGTCACGTTCCTGCTTAACAGGGTCGTCATCAGCTGAGAGAATTTCCACTTCCGTGCCGGGATAGAAAATAAGTTCACGTTCTATCTCGTCATTAAATTTCTCTCGCCAGTCGTCAAGACTACATTGAGATATACCTACACGACGTGCCGGCTCGCGATGACAAGAAGCGATTGTCAGAGTAAGCACAACGCCAAGTAAGATAAAAAATAGGTATCTGAGTTTCATGATTCGCGGTTATCAGGATATTTTACGACACATAAAGAGACTGAATTTTCAGTTTGCACCGGTCACAAATAATATGCACACCGAGTTGCTTCTCATACCGTCAAGGTGTTTAAAAGTCATGCAAATTTAAAACAAATTGTCCAACCAACCAAAAACTTTAATACAAATGTTTGTAATGCCGTATATGTTGCATAATATATAACGTATGTTGCATTTCCTGTTTTGTTAAGCCTTTTGTATCATAAGTATTATATACAATGTTCTGTATAAGTGTAACTTTGCAGCAGTTAAAAC
The DNA here is from genome assembly GCA_947177575.1 of uncultured Porphyromonadaceae bacterium. Lineage (GTDB taxonomy): Bacteria > Bacteroidota > Bacteroidia > Bacteroidales > Muribaculaceae > Lepagella. The sequence continues at coordinate 11,576 of CAMWVA010000050.1, forward strand.
AGATGACAAATTCGTTTTTAAGTGAGTATTTAGGTTTAGTTTTTTAGGTTAGTCTCGAAAGGCGAAAAGTCATTGAGGTAAAAAGATTGTTTTAGTTTTATATGCCTTAAAACCCCGGTGCCATGTTTCCGGTTACATATACACTCTCCTCATCAAGGACATCAGCTTTGAGCCAGTCTTTTGTCTTGACATAGGCTTTGTCTATATCTGTACTTATGGCTCAGATTTTTCCCCCTCTCGTTCTCTCCCGCATAAAACAAAATAATTAATCAGAATAACTCCATATCTTTTAAGATCAGACACATGAAAAGTTTCATTCATAGCGGTATTATGGCAGTCGCAACTATTCTCCCTCTGTCGGCTTCGGCTGCTGACGGTCTGCGCATCGAGCGTCAGAATCCGTCACATTCCATGGTCCGTGTTGACTCAACGGCTCGTTATCTTCTCCTCCCCGTTCAGGAGGGAGTGCCCATCAGTAATATAGAAGTGCTTTCTAACGGCAAGCTGATGAACAAACTCAATGTGACTTTAGCCGAGAACCATGTTGATTATTATGTGCCTTTCGACCTTACTCCCTTCGGTGACTCGAAAGTAGCTCTGAATATCGTTTCACATGTAAGCCGTAACAATATACGCGAAGCTGAAGACGCAATATGGAATAAGCACATCACTCTGTCCGATACATTCGACCGTAGTAATAAGGAAAAGTTCCGTCCTCTCTTCCACCATTCTCCCGAATACGGCTGGATGAACGACCCTAACGGTATGTTCTACAAAGACGGTGTATGGCATCTTTACTATCAGTACAATCCTTACGGCTCGAAATGGGAAAACATGAGCTGGGGTCATTCTACAAGCCGTGACCTCATCAACTGGGAACATCAGCCTGTGGCTCTTGTTACAGACGCTTTAGGTTCAATATTCAGCGGTTCGTCAGTAGTAGACCATAACAATACAGCCGGTTTCGGCAAGGATGCCGTGATAGCTCTCTATACATCAGCCGGTCCGAGCCAGACACAGAGTCTTGTCTGGAGTGATGATAACGGTCAGACATTCAATCACTACGATGGTAATCCTGTGATATTCTACGACCGTGAAAGCCGTGACCCCAATATGTTCTGGTATGAGCCGCTGCAGCAGTGGGTACTTATATTGGCTTCAGCACTCGACCATGAGATGCTTATCTTCAACTCACCTGATCTTAAGAACTGGACTCTGGCCAGCAAATTCGGACAGGGCTTCGGTGCTCAGGATGGTGTGTGGGAATGCCCTGACCTTGTGGAACTCAGTGTTGACGGCACCGGCAAAAAGAAATGGGTACTTCTCTGCAACCTTAACCCCGGCGGTATATTCGGCGGCAGCGCCACACAGTATTTCGTAGGTGATTTTGACGGCAAGACTTTTACTCCCGATGATCCGAAGTCGGTTACAAAGTGGATGGACTATGGCAAAGACCACTATGCAACAGTTACCTTTAGCGGCGCTCCCGACGGACGTACCACAGCACTCGGTTGGATGAGCAACTGGGAGTATGCCAACGAGGTACCCACCATGCAGTATCGTTCGGCTAACACTATAGCCCGTGACCTTTCACTCTTCACCGCACCTGACGGTAAAATCTATCTGGCTTCTGTGCCTTCAGCTGAATACAATGCTATGCGCGGCAAAGTGACTCGCTATGGCTCAGCAACACTTGGTCAGAAGGCCCGCAGCTATTCTCTGCCTACAGCCAATCAGGGCATCTGTGAAATAGTATTCGACATCGAGATGGGTGACAATGCCACAGCTGATGTGACACTTTCAAATGCCAAAGGCGAGAAAGTGGTAATGACTCTTGACGCAAAGAATGATACTTTTGCTATGGACCGTAAGGCAAGCGGTGTGACTTCGTTCAGCGAAAACTTCCCTGCTGTCACTGTAGCTCCTATGCACGCCGACAGCAAGAACTGGCAGATACGTCTGTTCGTTGACCGTAGCAGCATCGAAGCTTTTGAAGGTCGCGGACGTATGGCAATGACCAATCTTGTATTCCCGGAAAATCCCTACACCACTATCTCTATGGCAGCTACAGCCGGCAAGGCTAAGCTCAAGAGCCTTGAGATATACCCCTTGCAGCCTTCTAAGTAAGTCGCTTACCACACCCTCTAACCACCAACACTAACAATCATGCCAACAAATCAAAACACAATAGAGACTCCGGCCAAGACGACTATGGCACAGATGGTGCCTGTGATGCTCTGCTTCTTCACCATGGGCTTTGTCGACCTTGTGGGTTCGGCTACCAACTTCGTTAAGGAAGACCTCAGTCTTTCTGCAGCCGAGGCCGGTTTTATACCCTCACTGGTATTCTTCTGGTTCCTTATCTTCTCTGTGCCTACAGGCATATTGATGAATAAGATAGGCCGTAAAAATACCGTAATGGTATCGCAGGTGCTCACACTGGTGTCACTCATCATACCTATCTTCTTCGAAGGTTACTACACAATGCTTATAGCTTTCTCGCTGTTAGGTATCGGTAACGCCGTGATGCAGACGTCACTCAACCCGCTCGTATCGGGTCTCATCTCTCCCGCACGTCTGGCTTCGACTCTTACTTTCGGTCAGTTTGTAAAGGCACTCGCCTCTCTGCTTGCTCCCTATCTTATGGCCTGGGGTGCTGCACAGCTTATTCCGTCTTTCGGTCTGGACTGGCGTATAGTGTTCCCGGTATTCGCTATCGTCAATGTCTTCTCTATCGCTATGCTCAGCGCCACACCTATACGTGAGGAGAAACCCGACCGTGTCACAGGCTTTATGGAGTGTGTCAAACTGCTCAGTATTCCCTTCGTATCGCTCTGCTTCGTAGGTATCATGTGTCACGTAGGTATCGACGTAGGTACAAACACATTCGCACCTCAGATTCTTATCGAGAAATTCGGTTATTCTACCGCTGACGCCGTTATCGGTACCCAGATGTACTTCTATTTCCGTACAGGTGGCTGTCTGTTAGGTTCATACCTTCTTGCCCGTTTATCGGCACGCAGCTTCTTCGGCTTCAGTGTAGGCTGCATGATTCTCGGTATCATCGCACTCTTCATAGCTTCGTCGCAGTTTATAGTTCTGGCCGGTATCGCTCTGATAGGTTTCGGTAACTCCAACGTATTCTCAGTAGTATTCGCTCAGGCACTTAACCGTCAGCCGAAAGAGAAAAACGAAGTGTCAGGTCTTATGATCATGGGTCTCTTCGGTGGTACTATCTTCCCGCTCTGTATGGGCTTTGCTCAGGGCGGTATGGGTGTAGCCGGTGCCGTTGCAGTAATGGCAATAGGCGTTCTCTATCTCCTCTATTACACATTCCAAATCAAGAAAACAGCATAACACTTCTTTATCATGAAAAAGTATGTAGTCGGTATGGGCGAGGCTCTCTGGGATGTCCTGCCCGAAGGTAAGAAAATAGGCGGCGCTCCTGCTAATTTCGCCTATCATGTGTCGCAATTCGGTCTTGACAGCTGTGCTGTCAGCGCTATAGGTGACGACGAACTCGGCAAGGAACTGCTCGACAACTTCAATAACGTCGGCCTTAACTACCGTATCGCTCAGGTGCCATACGCCACCGGTACAGTACTCGTCGAACTCGATGCAGACGGTATTCCTCAGTACAATATCAAAGAGAATGTAGCTTGGGATAATATTCCCTTCACTCCCGAACTTGAAGAGCTCGCACGCAACACAACTGCAGTATGCTTCGGCTCACTTGCACAGCGTAACGTAGTATCGCGTGACACAATGATGCGTTTCCTTGACGCCATGCCTAAAAATGACCCCAATCAGCTGCGTGTGTTCGACATCAACCTGCGTCAGGGTTTCTACAATAAAGAAATCATCACCGAGTCAATGGAGCGTTGCAATGTACTTAAGATAAACGATGAGGAACTTGTAACTATCAGCCGTCTGTTCGGCTATCCCGGCATCGACCTTCAGGACAAGTGCTGGATTCTGCTCGGCAAGTACAATCTCAAGATGCTTATCCTTACCTGCGGTGTAAACGGTAGCTACGTCTTCACTCCCGGCAGCGTTTCGTTTGTAGAGACTCCTAAGGTTGAAGTAGCTGATACAGTAGGTGCCGGTGACTCATTTACCGCTACTTTCATAGCCCAGATTCTCAAGGGTGCTTCAGTACGCGACGCTCATAAGGCTGCTGTCGAGGCTTCAGCTTTTGTCTGCACTCAGAAGGGCGCAATGCCCCGCTTCCCCGAATACATCCTCAATCCTAAAAAAGAGGAAGGTAAGGAAGTTTCTGAAGAGCAGGTAATAATCAAGCAATAACCTATCCAATAATATAACCTGTAAGAGTCAGCCCCATGTATGCAACCTACATGGGGCTGACTCTTACAGGTTATTAGTTTTAGCGGAATATTAATTATGAGCTACTTGTCAAAGCATTACTGTTCTAATCGTTCGTAGGTATCAATTTTTCCGTCAACAATCTTTATACGTGTTTTGCCATTCCAGCCCATATCCGAATAAGATACAATATACCAACCGTTCTCAGCTGGCTCGATACTGCAAATCTGAGATACGTCTTCTGTCCCAGGTTTAGAATCCTGTGCTTCAGTTCTTAAGGCATAATAAGCATAGCAGGGACCATCCTCGCAATCAAACTCATAATCTTCCTGAAGCTTTTTCAATGCATTTGCTGTAAAATATTCTTCAGGAGTATTAATTCCATCTGAATCTATTGCAAATACAAACTTATCATATACCGCAGTTATTAACTCTTTGTCTCCAGTATTATCTACAGATGTTTTTTCTGTCATAGATTCTGTCGCTCTGTCTGCATTTGTTTTCGTTCCGCAAGAGGAAATTCCTGCAAACAAAATAGCATAAAACATAAATTTAGGTATTCTCATCTGTTGGTTGAATTAAATTTATAATCATTTAAGAGCTACTTATAGATTAAACGTTACATGTATAACAATTATATTAAATTAATTATAATCAAATCATTAAATACTCTATCTATGGTTATATCCGACTTCATGGCAAATTTCGTCAGAATCCTCTGAATATGCAAGGATTTCCTCATAAATCATGAAATAAATTCATCTTAGTTGACACAAGCTAATACTGTGTAACTCATCTTAATTGATAATTCGGAGTATGAGAAAAATCTTATTATACTGAAATTTATAGCTATAATATAAGATTAATTAATAATTTTGCATTATGAACGAAAATACACAAATACCATTTACACCGTCAGCGCAAAATAATGAGATAATACTCTACCAGCCGGATTCAACCATTAGGCTTGAAGTCCGTCTGGAGAATGAGACTGTGTGGCTGACTCAACAACAGATGTCAGGACTCTTCGAAAGAGACAGAACTGTAATTACTCGTCATATAAATAACATTTTTAAAGAAAGAGAGCTTGATGAAAAAAGCAATGTGCATTTTTTGCACATTGCAAATTCTGACAAGCCAATTAAACTTTATTCTTTAGATGTAATTATTTCAGTAGGGTATCGTGTTAAATCACAAAGAGGTACCCAGTTTCGTCAATGGGCAAATAAGATATTGAAAGAGTATCTGTTGAGAGGGTACAGTATTAATCAGCGGTTGCTACATATAGAAAGTCGCATTGATCACAGACTTTCAGAACATGACAGCCAAATTAAGGAACTAAGTAATCGAATGGATTTCTTCGTCCGAACTTCACTTCCTCCAAAGGAAGGAATCTTCTTTGACGGACAGATATTCGATGCTTACGCACTTATGTGCGATCTTGTACGCAGTGCAAAGAATCGTATTGTGATGGTAGATAACTACGTGGACGATTCAGTTTTCCTTCAGCTTGATAAACGAGAAGCAGGAGTATCAGCCACAATATTTACTCCTTCAATTAGCCGGACTTTAAGACAGGATTTGGAGCGTCATAATTCCCAATATGCCCCGATCGAAGTCAAAACCTACCGTAAGGCACACGACCGCTTTCTTATCATAGATAATGCGGTTTATCACGTAGGTGCATCCTTCAAGGATTTGGGAAAGAAACTGTTTGCATTCTCAAAAATGGAAGCCCTCTCTGCCGACGAGTTGATAACACATCTGGAGACATCCGAATAATATAATTGTACACCGATATTCCACTTGAACTCAATATACCATTTGCTTTTATCCTGTAAGAAGAGGCTCCTACAAACAAAAATAGCATAAAACATAAATTAATAATTTTGCATTATGAACGAAAATACACAAATACCATTTACACCGTCATCGCAAAATAATGAAATAATACTCTACCAGCCGGATTCAACCATTAGACTTGAAGTCCGTCTGGAGAATGAGACTGTGTGGCTTACACAACAGCAGATAGCAGATTTGTTTGGGGTAAAACAACCTGCTATCTCAAAGCATCTTAAAAATATTTTTGAAAGTGAAGAATTAATTGAGGCTTCAGTCCATTCCATTTTGGAATATACTGCCGCAGATGGGAAATCATATAAAACAAAGTTCTATAATTTAGATGCTATCTTATCAATCGGTTATAGGGTAAATAGTAAAAATGCAACCCTTTTCCGTCAATGGGCTAACAAGGTATTGAAAGACTATCTTATAAAAGGGTATACAGTTTCACAACGCTTTGAACGCTTAGAATACAGATTAGCAAAGACCGAAGAAAAGATAGATTTTATTATTAATACTTCACTTCCTCCAAAGGAAGGAATCTTCTTTGACGGACAGATATTCGATGCTT
>CAMWVA010000051.1 GCA_947177575.1 uncultured Porphyromonadaceae bacterium
CTTGTTTTTTTATTCTGCCGGTGTAAAAATCTCAGGATTTTTATCTTTATTTGTAAATGATAGTTAGCTAATACAGTGTGGTCAGTAGTTTAATAGGTTGATATCGAATGAGTGTTTATCTTTGAATCTATGGAGACAGATAATCAACGACTATATAATAAAACCGGACTCGTATGTGGTATTGTCTGCATTATATGCGGACTTATTATCACAGTCATAAGTGCTCTTGACAGTAATTTCAAGCTATCTTTAAGGTTTGCAAGCGGTATTATATTTATCGTTACAGGAGCTATGTATGTATGGATTACCTCAAAGAAACTAAAATAGCTCTTATTAAGAAGGTATTCTAAAGGTAGAGATTTCCTATCTTTTCGTTCTATACCTGTGAGAATAATGATTTTGCGGTGTGTTATGGAAAGTAAATTGCTAAAGCAAAGTTACTGAATGTTTAACACACCGCAAAATATCAGAGATAGATTGACTAAGGAAAAAAATGCTGTCATAATATCATATCCGGAGAGCACGGAGATAGGAAATACCGGTTAAATACGGTATTTCCCATTTCCGGTACAAGAAACAGATTTTTGCTATCTGTAGCTATTTAATCATTATTTTCTGAGTTTTTATTAATTTTTTATTATCCGATAATGATACGATATAGATACCTTTTGTCAGAGTAGGGAGAGGATAGCGGTTGTTAACTGTTATTCCAGAGTATAGGCTACGTCCCGAGAGGTCGAGTAGTGTGAGATTATAGTCTTTGTCAGCTCCGTTTATTGTGAGATAACCATTCTGATATGACAGAGTAAGGTTGTCTTTATCATTAATAATTGCCTGATTACCGGACTCTCTCGGATTGATTACCGGACGCACACAGATACCGTATGCTTTTAGTCCCTGACCGCTCTCCATGGTGGTATTATATTGAACCAATATGTTTTTTGCCCACAGACTCGGGTCCTCTGTCCTTCCGCTGGGGTCTGGTTGTTCCTCACCTGTCCAGTAATAGCTGTCAGTGCTGTCAAACGGGTCTTTATCGCCATACCATAGTCCCATACCACCTCCGGGAAGAAATATGCTGTGCTCATTTGGTCCGTAGATACGGACACCCGAGACTCCGTTTTCTGTAGTGTACTTTGACCAGCATAACATTCTCAACTCATACCTTTCGTCAGCGTTAGGTAGTCTCCAGCGATCGCCCCACTGATGTCGGGCGGCATCATATTCGGTTCCGCAGATGTTGGTGCCTATATTCTCAAGTACTGCCCATGTGCCATATTCCGGATCGTAGTCATACCCGATAAAGAACTTATAGCTTTCCCACGAAAAATCTTCGCGCGGTTCTACTTCACCCCATGCGAAATATTCTCCTATTTCATAAGGTGAAGATGCACCTATATTATGGGTAGCCCATAACGTACCGCTCGGAAGACCTAAATCTACATACTCATATCCTCCTATTGTGCCGTCAGGAGTACTTGGTGCAGGTGGTTGCGGAGTGTCATCAGCCATGCATGTGAGCGAAGCTGACAAAATCAAAAATCCAGTTAGATGTCTCATTTTACTTCGGTTTTGGTTTCTGCAAAGTTACTAATTATTAGAAGGCCTTACCTAAATTTTAACCGATTTAAAATCCTACCCCTGTTGTTCGTTTATATTTGTAAGTCAGTGATTTATATAAGAGGAATATATCGTATTTCCTACCCCTCGAAAATGTGTTTGTTTTTACTCCATCATATCGGCGAAAATCTGTCGGTCGGGAGCATCTGACGAAAGAATTTTCTCTTTAATCACGGCTCTTTTTTTGTAATAGTACTTCAGGGTGTAGCCTGTGAAAAGACATATCGCACGTGGTGAAAATCCAGCATAAGTAAAAATAAGAAAGGTAATATCCTTCTCGGCCAGCTTAGGCAGTTGTTCGCGTAAGCGAGAGATGATACCGTTGAAGTGAGTGTCAAGTGCTTCTTCAATCTTTCTGACACCCTGACGTCCGCTTACCTGTTTTATTTCTTTTTCTACTTCGTTAAGTATGGTGCTGCGAAGAGTGGTATCGCCCTTTTCGAAATATTCATTACAGAGAATATTGAGCGTTTTCCATTGATTTCTGAACAGATTTGCTATTATGGGCTGCATCGTAGTTGTATCCGGACTCTTTTCAGCAGGGATACTTTGGAGCTTGCGTTTGTTATCGTCAAGTTCTTCGATAAGTTCTCTGTTTTTATGCTCCGATTCGGTGATAGCAGCTGTCAGAGATTGAATCCGCTCTATGTTGGCATCAAGTTCGGCGTCTTTAATTCTCATTTGCATTCTATGACGCCATCTGAGAAATAGAACAGTCAGAATGACAATAACACCACTTACGATGATAATGGTCCATTTTATGGTTCTTTCAGAGCGTAGCTGGGTCTCATGTAATTCCTTTTTAACTTCGCGGAAATTTTCGACCGATGTGAGTATGCCGTCATCGTATTTATCTGTAAATAATTCGCTCTCACATTCCAGAAATATATCAAGATAATGGTATGCCTTACCGGTATCGCCAACTGCGAGATAATATCTTGATTTAGGCAGAGTGAGTTGAAAACATGAATCGGGAAGAGATATAACCCGTATCATGTCCCATGCCTTTTTGAGATTTCCGAGTCGGACCTGTGCATAAATATACAGACAGGAGTCGTATGAATTCATGATTCCTTCTTTTGTCATCAGATTAAAGACATCGCAGGCATCTTTATATCTCTCCAGATGCACATAAGTATTACCGAGAAACTGTAAGGCTGTTTCTCTGAGTTCTATGTCTCCGCTTTCTCTTCCTCTCTCGGCCACCATAGGTGCCATTTCGACAGTTTTTTCATGGTTCCCTAAAGCGTGATGAAAACGTGCCAGATTCATCAGACCGTAATTTATTTCTTTCTCATCACCCGCTTCCACGAAATGGTCGTAACTCATCTGTGCATATTTTAGTCCTATCTCAGGATTATAAGTCGCGTGATATACAGCACTTATAAGAGTAGCTGTTTTTCCGGCTCTGAAAGAATCACCGCATTTCAGGATGCTTTCGTAAGCTTCTAACAAAGCGATAAGTGAATTGGCATAATCTTTTGCCTGATATAGTTCATAGCCCTTACAGTATAGAGCAGCTGATTTATGATATTCATCATCGCTGTTTTCGTAATAATTTACCACAAAATCTGTTAAAGAATCTCCGACGATATTTTCCCGTGATTTTGCTTTCCCGTATACTGTAAGCAGAGAATACAGTGCACGCTGCCGTTCATTCCGAATATCTTTTGTGTCGATTTGTTTCAGAATAGATTTAGCTGAGTCAGGCTGTTTATCCATTAAAGACTCAGCAGCGGTTAACTGTCTGTCTGTTTCAGTAATTGTATTTCTGCATGATAAAATCATACCAGACATTAATACTAATACGGACAACAGCAAATACCGGTAAAGCAGATATACCTTTTTATTTACGGACGACATGTTGATAGTAAACTTCAATTGTTAGAATTTTAAGTAACCCTTAAGTTAATCAAACGTAATTCCTAAGGGTATCAATATATCTTTTTTGAAGATTTCCATCCTTGTCTGACAATGTAAATTCCTTTTTCCGGTTTGGGAACCTTAAGTCCGTCAATAGTAAAGTATTCTGTCTGACCGTTCTCATTATCAAAGATGTCGTTTATTCCTGTAGTCCAGGCGGGGAAGCTAATCTTTATAGATGCTTCGCTTTCATCGTCTAAAGGCATATCAACGTACACTCCGCTACTCTTTATATCCTGTACAGGACATACATCATATCTGACGTAACCTATTTTTTCGTTGTAAGGATGAGCAATAAAATCGTATGGGCTATAGACATGTTGTGCTACAATTCCGGTACGCATCGGTTCACAGTATGTATAATGTTCTGACTCAGCATTCAGAAGGAACCACGCAGGATTCTCCCTATCGAACATAAAAGCCTCCGGAGTATGTGCTACATTACTGTAATAAGCACATAATAAATCGTCATCATCCGGTATATAATCCTTGAGCTCCATGTTTTGAGTAAAAGGATTAACTATTCTGTACATTTTTAATGTCGGGTGATATTCTATCGGAGCTGTCCATTCCTCACCTGAATAATATGGATAAGACACCGGACACTCCCACCAGATCAAATCACCGGGCTTCTCCATAAATCCGGTTCCGTTTGACATGAAATGATGCCAGTTAGTCTGATGGGAGTCCAGAAGACCGGAAGACACTTCCGCATTACCGCACGTAATCCACTTGCCATCATCATATAATGAGTCAAATTTAACATTTCCTTTAAGAACAGTATTTTCCTCTTTATCTATGGCACAATATGCAAGTGTGTATCTTCCGGGAATTGATATGTCAAATTCAGTTGTTTCTCCAGCTTCTATGTTAATTATATCTATATCTGAAATGTTCTTTTCTAAAGCATCTTCTAAATAGAAGTATGTATAATCAGCTCTTATAATACCGTTACATCGCAGTACAGATACTCGAACTGAACTTATATCTGGGTCTCCGCACTCGTAACTTATTTTGATTGTCGGATTCTGTGTATAACAACCTCCGTCCCAGTTATTACCTTTGGTATCCTTAACAGATATTTCTGTCAAGTTATGTAATAGTTTAAAGCTATTATCATCTGTATCTGTTGTAGCTATCTTGGCTTTAGCTGTCAAAGAGATAAGCAGGATACTTACAAATACCAGTTTTAATCCGACGTTCCGGATGTGAAGCTGTTTTATGGAGTGTAGGTTCATTTTTCTCGACAAGTTTTAATATCTTTATTTCTTAAATCCACGAATTGGTGAAATATTGCATGTTAAGATAAAATTTTTTGTATTTTTCACCGGATAGCCATATCTAATGCCTTTAGGCGAGATAATATTTCCTGTTCAATAATGGAAGTCCAGAGTTCATTAACTCCGGCTTCTGAGGCATATCTTCGGTAATTTGTCACTGCTGAACATGCTTGTGTTATTATAGAATCGACATTCTTAATAGAGTATTTACGAGCAAACTTAAACAGGTCAGAATATGTGATGTCCTGCGTGCAGCCGTTTATTGACATACTATGACGATTAACATAAAATGGGGCAGAGGGGTCCACTGTAAAAGTATAGTCATAAGCCGGAGCGGAATGCCATATTCCGTCTTTATCCATGATAAAACTGAAGTTTTTATTATGATCATCGACATTTCCTCCAAGTACATTCATTACCATTTGTCGGAAAAGATGTTGTATTTCTTTCACAGAGATACCTATTCTGAAGGCCACGTCGAACAGCTCCTCATAAGTGGAAGCATTCGGAGCTAAAGCTGCAAGAGTCTGAACATGAATTTTTCTGTTATCTTTTCTGTCAAATCTCTGTGTCAGAAAGTGGGTTTCTTTATTTCCTTTGAGCAAATAACACGGTTTCATTTTTAATCCTGCTTCACAAGCCATAAGATAATAACTGTACTCTATATTTGTAGTGGGACAGTCTCGATGTTCATCGAATTTTATAATCATCGGAATAAAACCTTCATAAGGTGTCGTAACCTGTCCGGAGTAACATTCACCTGATTCAGTATTTACATTTATTACGGCCTTTGGTCGACGTCCACCGGCTGAGGTACCGACTTTAAACAGACTCTCTACAATAAAATCAGGGGTCAGTAGTGTGTGAAATCCCTTTGCCTCGTTAAGAGCTATCTGAGCAAGTTCGGATAATTGTGATATCTCAACTTTGAAAGGTGTCTCAAGTCCTTCGGCTGCAGGTGGAATAAATTCAAGTGCTCCCATTCCACGACGGCCTATATAGGCCAGTCGGTCTAATGGTGACAGGTCCCTTGAGCGTATGTTATTTGCTTTAGCCCATTCTGTGAATATTATATTTCCCCATTGGTCGGGTAATGAGTCAGCTATAAAAGACGGTAGACCTCCGAATAGCTTATCACGTTCCGGATAAACCGGTAGGCCTTTTTGGGCTACAACTCCTGTGAGCGGAGCTTGTAAAGGTGCTATATCATAACTGCTTTTAATAAAATCAGGATCAAAGTAGAAACATACCTGTCTGTTATAACCATTTTTTGAGGATATGAGAGTACCGGCTTTCATATCCCATAATATTACATCCAGTTTCTCAATCATTTTGCTTTCTTATTCTTTTAGGTATTAAACGATTTATTTCTCTTAAAGCCATCGGAGGCATGGGAAGTTGCGGTAACAATTCTATAAGTCTGGTCTCCATTCCGATAGTTCTCAGCAATGATATGAAATTGCTCAGTGTCAGATTAGTATTTTTACCTTGCTCGAAATGACTTATAGTAGTATAACCGACTCCTGATTTTTCGGCAAGTTCACGCTGACTCATTCTTGTCGCAAGACGGTATTCCTTCACTCTTGTTGCAAGAAGATTCATAATATCTGTATTAGAAATATAATTAGTATCTTTCATGGTTTAATATATGGATATTTATATGCAAATATAGCAATAAATATCCATATATTAAACCATGAAAGATACTATAAAATTTAAAATTAATTATCTTTTGTATCTTCAGTATAGAAAGAAAAATGTGATAAAGGTAGAAAAAAGAGAAATTGAAAAAATTTTGTGATAAAAAATGTTTTTTTCAGAACTAATTTAAGGTAGACGGGGTTATAGAAATGAACGGCAGCCGCAGAGTTTACACATAGCGGTTAGCCAAGTCGGAATAAACTGAACAACAAAACCTTAAACAAAAATTGCTATGTCACACTACGTTTACTTTATAATACTGCTTATGACAGTAATGATGGCCGCTATAATATGGCACTTCAATGTGAAGGCTGCTCAGACAGGGCGTCGCTGCTATGTAGCTCCGGCCGATATGAAGAAAGCAGGAATACAGCCTGTTGACCGTCCGATAAGTGAGACAGAGCGGCAGACCCGCCAGTTGATAGGCAATGAGGCATACGACCGTATGACAAGTGTGGTAGACAATATATTGCGTCGTCATAGTCGTGACTGTAGTGTGACAGTCAGACTGACAGCCGGTCCTGACTCGGCTGAGGCTGCAAAAGAATTTCATCGTCTGTTGCCGGGCGACCCTCTGACACTACGTCGCGCCTCGGAAAACGATTGTGATTTTATCAATGTATATTCACGTGGATTGCGTATAGGACGCCTTATGTTAGGTGACGCTGAAGTCGTATCACATGTTTTAGCCTCAACTGTGCTGACCGGTTGCTATGTATGCGAGCAGAGGAGCTATGGCGACTGTGATAGTATGATGATGGGTATCGTAGTATTTCACTCAGATGCCGAAATCTATAAGGCACGTCAGGGTGAGGCCGATATGGCTGAACCTTATAAGATGACCGTAGAGGGTCCACAGCGTATAGTGCTCTACCAGAACTAAGATAATAGTTTCCGATCGTTATTTCTACTTTCGAGAATATTCATTTGGTGAATGGCAATCTGATTAAGTTTCTTCAATCTCTGCGGCTGTGGTACTCCTTGCTCTATAAAGACGGCATTAAGGTTCTCCATATTTGATAAACATATCAGCTCATTTATAGAAGCATAGTCGCGAATGTTCCCTTTAAGTTCTGGATTTGCCTCTCGCCATTGTTTTGCTGTCATACCGAACATAGCCACATTCAGTACATCGGCTTCATTTGCATAGATTACATTGGCTTGAGCTTTAGTAATTTCAGATGGAATTAGGTTATGCTTGATGGCATCTGTATGGATACGGTAGTTTATTTTCGACAACTCCCGTTTGACAGACCAACCGAGCTGTTTCTGCTCTTCCTCTTTAAGTCGCTGAAACTCCTCAATTAGATATAATTTGAAAGGGACGCTAATGGCTGAACCAAATTCAAAGGCAATGTCTTTATGAGCGTATGTACCGCCATAACGGCCTTTTTTGACAATTATTCCTATTGCATTAGTCTTTTCTATCCATTCAGAAGCGCTCAGTACAAATGATGGTAACCCTGCATTCATTTTAAAGTGGTCAAATTCGACCACTTTGAAATCTGGATTATGAATGATTTCCCATGTTCCAAGAAATTCAATGGTGTAGCGTGTTCTAATCCAATTTTTTATGATATCAGCAGCTCTACTGTCTCCTTCTTTAGCAGAAGCCATGTCTGTGAGAGATATATAGTCATTACCATCGACATCAAGGACTGTAATGTCTTTATTTTGTACAATAATTTTTACCATAAGAGTATTGATATTTTTTCTCCGTCATCTAACATACCTTGATTTGAGAAAGAGAGGAGAGAGATAAGTAGGTATGATTTAGCTTATAAAGCCTTTATCGCGAAGTAGTTTTTTAAGCATCTGAGATACACTCTCATTGAGAGCACGTGGATAGCGTATGTCTGTGAAGACCTGGGCTAATGTTTCCTTATCGTTATCAGTTACAAACTGTTTGTTTGGAGCGTATTCCTCTTTGGAGCGGAAGAGTTCGACGATATCGGCATCACTATCAGCACGGTATTGCTCGCGGTGTACGACAGCTTTGAGCGGCAGGCGCTCACACTGCTGCGCCGGAGCAGCAGGATAGCCGAGGCTTAGACAAGCTACGGGTACAACAAGTTCGGGAAGGTTAAGAAGTTCGGAAATCTTATCAGCATTATAGGTCACTGTACCGAGATAACATGTGCCGAGGCCCTCGGTTTCGGCGATAGTAACAATCTGCTGTGCCAATATGACTGCATCTGTCATAGCTGACATAAAACTTAACAGATTGTTGTAACCCGGGTCTGCTTTAGACAACTGACACCAACGTGTGAAGCGGTTGAAATCAGCGCATATCGTCAGCAGAACATCAGCACCGGTAGAAGCCGGCTGGTTAAAATGCAGAGGAGTAAGAGCGGCTTTGCGTTCCGGGTCACGTGTGACAATAACAGTGTAAAGCTGCATATTGCCGGTAGTCGGAGCACGCATAGCGCGTTCGAGTATGGAATCAAGCAGTTCATCTGAGATGTGACGTTCCGGATCATAAGCACGTACTGTCGCACGTGAAGCGAAATAATCTTTTTCCATTTTTGCAGTATAATATTTTCTGTGTAAAGTTATAAAGCCAAAGTTAGCCTGTTTATATCAATCATGCAAATCATTTTGTATATTTAGCTGAAAGGACGGGGAAACGGGTCAGGTTTTTAGCATAGGCAACCTTTGTCTTATCGGTAAAGAATATTATATTTGCAAAAAATTATTTTTCGAAAATATAATTTTATCGTTTATGGAATTTCTCGACCGGAAAGAGGAACTCTCCGAACTCAAACGTGTTCTGAATCCTAATACTCCTCCCCGTTTTGTAGTTATATACGGACGCAGACGGCTTGGTAAGTCGACACTAATTAAAAAAGCACTCGATGCGGGAAGTATATATTATATGGCGGGTGACTTTGTCGATCAAGTTCAGCGTGAAATGCTGATTTCAAGGCTATCGGAAAAGATTCCTGCTATGAAGATTAGTAATCCTGAATCATGGGAGGACATATTTAAGCTGCTTAATCTGTTGACAACGGAGCAATTTACTCTCTGTCTTGATGAATTTCCATATATGGTTAAACATGCTCCGGAACTTCCGTCAGTTATTCAGGGACTTGTGGATTCGAAGGAATTGAAGTATAATCTTGTGATTTGTGGTAGTTCGCAACGGATGATGCAGAATATGATTCTCTCACGATCAGAACCGCTTTTCGGCCGTGCCGGAACGATTATGGATATAAAGCCCCTGCCGATTTCTTATCTTCAGGAAGGTCTCCATCTGGATTCTATCGAGACGATTGAAGAGTACAGTGTCTGGGGTGGAGTTCCACGTTATTGGGAATTGCGGGAAGAGTACGAGTCTTTGGACGAGGCGCTGCGTGCGACGATGCTGACTCCGACTGGAGTATTGTATGAAGAACCAAAGCGGTTATTCATGGATGATATGATGTCAACCGTCCAGTCGGAATCTCTGATGGCTGTCGTAGCCGGTGGGGCTAACCGTCTTTCCGAGATTGCATGTCGAATGGGTAGAGAAGCGACAGCTCTTTCAGCACCGATTGATAGATTGATTCAGATGAATTATATGAGGCGGGAGATACCTTTTGGAGAAAGTCCTCGAAAATCGAAAAAGGGAATTTATAGGATAAACGATTCAATGATGGATTTTTACTATACTTTTATAGTACCGAATCTTTCCTCAATCGGGCGAGGTCGTAAATCGTATATAATAGACGAAATAAAGAGTAAGTTTAATGAATATGTCGGACGACATTGGGAACATCTTTGTCGTGAAGCTGTCAGTGGCAATCTACTCTTCGGCTATCGTTGGGGTGAAGCTTCCCGTTGGTGGGGAAGTGTTAAAACCGTGTCGTCGGGACTGAAAGAAATGGAGTTTGATGTGATTGCAGAGTCACGCGACGGCTCCGCTCTACTTGTCGGAGAATGTAAATGGACTAATCCCGAACAGGCTCTTCCTCTGATTAATCGTTTGAAAGATAAATCCGCATTACTTCCGTTAGCACAAAACAAAGAAATTATTCCGGTTCTCTTCCTCAAGAATCGTCCTAAAGACTTGGGAGATGCTTCAAACATAAAGATTCTTTATCCTGAAGATGTAATTTCCCTCTCTTACGGAGAGGTTGAATATTCTGAACCTCGGCTTTAATAAAAATCATTCCCGACTTTGTCGGTTCGTTAAAAGAATGTAACTTTGAATCGGCTTAACTATTGACCGTGCCACTAACTATGACTTCCGAACTGAAATATGATATAGACTTACCGGCCCATGTGAATTATATACTTGAGCAGGATTTCTGGATGTATGAACATCTGAATGGCGCTGCGCTTCAGGGGCGGCAGCGCCTGGTTAAATTTTCGTCGTGCGTATCTATATATGTACGTAAAGGAGAATGTCGTGTCGAACTCAATCTTGTACAGTACCATATCAAGGCTCCATGTATGGTAAATATAGCTGCCGGCCATATATTACATGCAAGTTATGTGAGTCCTGATTTCGATGCATCATTTATTGTACTTTCGAAACGTATGACTGATAGTCTGTTCATGTATCTGAACTCAGCACAGGAATATGTATTGGCTCACCGTCATGTGGTGGTTCCGATTGCTTTGGCCGACATAGATGCTTTTGACTGTCATTATGCCACACTGAAGGCCATAACGGATAATTCCGACAACAGTCATCTTTATCATGCAGTATGCTTCGAGATTGTGGCTTTCTTCTTTCGCACAGCTTATAAATGCTATTGTCCCTTTGCCGAACAGGTGAAGCATCAGCAGTCATTTGTAAGCCAGCAGTTTCTACTGCTGGCTCAGACACACTTCCGCCATGAGCGGTTTCTTGATTTCTATGCTACTCAGTTAGGACTTACGAAAAAGCATCTGAGCCGCACAGTGAAGGAGCAGACAGGCTATACAGCCGTAGAGTGGATAGAGAGGTTTGTGGTTTTGGAGGCAAAGGTGATGCTGAAATCATCGACTCTTACCATACAGCAGATAGCCGAACAACTGCATTTTCCTTCACAGTCATTGTTCGGTAAATATTTTAAGAAAAACGTAGGAATGACACCTAAAGAATACCGCAACCATTAGTGGTTCGGACGACTGAGACGGCGCAGCAGTTTGGGTGCTATGGCCGGAGCGGCAGCATATACGGATTCACCCCGGTCGTTACGGAAACGTCCGGTACGGGCTCCGGCTTCGGAAGCTATAAGTTCACCGGCGTCTACGTCCCATGGATTAAGATTGATTTCCCAGTAACCATCGAAAAATCCGGCCGCTACGTAGCACAAATCAATGGCTGCCGACCCCAGACGTCTGACACCGCGTACCTGCGGAGCAATACGTGTGACGTTGTCGAGGTTATTATCAGGATTTACAGCCTTGTCGTATGGCATACCTGTAGCAAGAACCGCTGTATTCCAGTCTGTTTTCTGAGAGCATTGTATGGCGTGTCCGTTAAGGAATGCACCACCGTGCAGCACTGCGTGGAAGAGTTCGTTAAGATAGGGGGCATACACTACGCCCACTACCGTACGGCCACGGTGACGCAAAGCTATCGAAATGGAGAATATAGGCAGTCCCTGACTGAAATTAGTGGTACCGTCAAGCGGGTCTATTACCCATTGCCATGCTGAATCAGTAGTAGCTGACGCTTCGATTACTCCGGCTTCCTCAGACAGAATGGAGTGTTCAGGATAATCGCGTCTTATACTGTCAAGAATTATATGTTCTGATTCATGGTCGGCAGCTGTGACGACATCACTGCTATTCGACTTTGTACGCATGTCGAGATGATGCGAACGGAAGAAATCAAGCTGTCGGCTTCCTGCCTGACGTGCCCATGTTATGGCCGCCATCAGATAGGGTGTATAATCGTGGTCCATGAAAGATTTGAAATTAATGTCGGATTATTTCTTCAGTTTTTTGTCTAAATCAAGTTTGTCCGCCATCACAAGACCGCCTATGATGAGGGCACAGCCAATATAGCCCAGTAGGTAGACCTTTTCGCCAAAGACAAAATAAGCGGCTATCATAGTGACTATAGGCTGTAAATAGAGGTAGTTGCTGGCAGTGACTGAACCTAATATCTTCATTACTTCATTCCATATAAGATAGGCGGCTACGGAACACATTATGACGAGGAAGCCTAAGTTCATGAGATACTGAGGCTGGTTGATGTCGAAGAGCAGATGAAGATGATAAGGTTCGTGCTGAAGGAATAGAAGGGGCAGTGCGGTCAGTACACCGTAGAAGAAGAGCTTACGGGTAATAAAAAGAGATGAGTAGTGGGGTATAAGACGTTTCACTACTATCGTATATATGGCCCAGCATAGAGCTGCTGAAAGAGCAAGTATATCGCCCTTAGGATGTATCTCAAGAGAATCGCCCGAACTGAATACCACACATCCGACACCGGCAAAGGCTACTATTGAACCGAGAATCTCTCCGGTCTTTATACGTATCTTAAACACCACTGCCATCAGTATAGTGGTAAATAGGGGAGAGATTGAGGCTAAAAGCGAGACATTACCTGTAGTGGTGTAATTCAGAGCATAGTTTTCGGTGATGAAGTAGAGAGAACCGGCACAGATACCGCATATAAGAAATTGCAGTTCGTCACGCCATGTGAGGGATAAAAGTTTACGGAATGTGAGAGCTAACAGAAGCAGATAAGCGGCGGTGAAACGATAGATAAACGTTTCGACAGGTGTGAAACCGCCGTCCTGCATCAGGATTTTTGAAGAGAGAAACGAAGTGCCCCATGCACCCATGGTGACAAGGGCACCGAGATGTGCCAGAAGTACAAGATATTTTTTTCCGGCCGTTGTTCGGTTGGAGGTCATGGTCAGTCAGATTTAAGTACGCAAAATTAAATAAAAAAAATCAATGTCCTGCAAGAGCCCGGAAAAAAATACAGTGATGTGCAAGCATACCAAACCCCGTGCTGACTGATATCTCAATGAGAATCATCAGTCAGCACGGGGTTTGGTATATCTCGAAATTAGAGTATGATTAATCGTCAAGAGGCTCGAAGTCCGATTTGCCTACACCACAGAGAGGACATACCCAATCTTCGGGTAGATCTTCAAAAGCCATACCGGGAGCGATACCGGCATCGGGATCACCTACTGCGGGGTCATATACCCAATCACATACTACGCATCTATACTTTTTCATATTTCTATTATTTTGATTGTTTTGCTTTTCTGGTGGTATAACGGTCGTGAGGTCTGTATGGTTCATATTACTGATTACAGTAATTGAAAAAGCTACGTTTGGCTGAGAAGTACGAAACTGAAAAAATGGGGAAAGATGAAAAAAACTGAGATATGTTTGGAAGTTTGCGCGGTGGTTTTTACCTTTGCAGTGTCTTTGGAGACAGTAGGTAAAACGCTTGTTTCCGGATGACGCAGCGAGCGCAAAATGAATGAGCAGACCTATAGAAAGATGGTGGAGCGGTTCACGCGGTTTCTGGAGTCGCAACATCTCAAGAAGACTCCGGAACGCTACGCCATATTGGCCCGCGTCATGAAGCAGTCTCCGCATTTTGAGGCTGATGACCTGCACCGGGCACTTGACGAAAGCGGTTTTCATGTGAGTCGTGCCACAGTATATAATACGGTCGAGCTGTTGTGTCGCTGCGGAGTGTTGCGTCGGCTGATGTTTGATGCACGTAAAGTGCGCTACGAAGTAGCTGACAGCAATCACCTGCACCTCGTATGCTCTCAGTGCGGTGCTTTGGCCGAAGCTGAGGCACCGGGTATGGAACATCTGATGGAGCGGCATCTGCTTGAGGGATTTACTCCCAGCTACTACACCATGTGTGTGTACGGACTTTGTGCCGACTGTCGTCGTGACTTCGGTCAGAAATCTGCTGCGGAATCCGAAACCTCGGACTGAGTTCTCCTTAGCAGCCTATAGAGAGTGTATATCTGTGATTAATAACTATAAAACCATAATATCTTAAATCTGAACATCATACCATGGCAAAAGTAAAACCTTTCAAGGGCGTACGTCCTCCCAAGGAACTGGTTGAGGAGGTAGTATCACGTCCGTATGACGTGCTTAATTCAGCTGAGGCCCGTGCCGAAGCCGAAGGCAACGATAAGTCGCTCTATCATATCATTAAGCCCGAAATCGACTTCGAAGAGGGTACTGACGAACACGATGAGAAGGTATATGCCCGCGCTGTAGAGAACTTTAAGAAGTTTCAGGAGAAAGGCTGGCTTGTACAGGACGAGAAGGAGAACTATTATATATATGCCCAGACCATGGATGGCCGCACTCAGTACGGCTTTGTTGTCGGTGCATGGGTAGACGACTACATGGAAGGTCGTATTAAGAAGCATGAGCTTACACGTCGCGATAAGGAAGAGGACCGCATGAAACACGTGCGTGTCAACAATGCCAATATCGAACCGGTATTCTTCGCTTTCCCTGACAATGAGCGTCTGGAAGAAATAATCCGTACCGTTACTGCCGGTAAGCCGGAATATGACTTTGTCGCTCCCGACGGTTTCGGACATACTCTCTGGGTAATCGAAGACGATGCTCTTATCAATGAAATCACTGAGGAATTTGCTAAAATTCCTAACCTTTACATAGCTGACGGACATCACCGTAGTGCTGCCGCTGCATTGGTAGGCAATGAGAAGGCACGCAATAATCCTAATCACAAAGGTGACGAGGAGTACAATTACTTCCTTGCTGTGGCCTTCCCGTCGTCACACCTTAAGATTATTGACTACAACCGTGTAGTACGTGATCTTAACGGTCTTACTCCCGAAGAATTTATCGAGCGTCTGCGCGAGAACTTTGAAGTTAAGGAAATGGGCGAAGAAATCTATACTCCCTCAGGTCTGCACAACTTCTCGCTTTATCTTGACGGTAAGTGGTGGAGCCTCACTGCTAAACCGGGCACATACGATGATAATGACCCCATCGGCGTACTTGACGTAACTGTATCGAGCAATCTCATACTGCGTGATATTCTCGGCATACACGACCTGCGTAGTGACAAGCGTATCGACTTTGTAGGTGGTATTCGCGGCCTCGGTGAACTGAAACGCCGTGTTGACAGTGGTGAGATGAAGATGGCTTTAGCTCTTTATCCTGTCACTATGGATCAGCTTATCAATATCGCTGATTCAGGCAATATCATGCCTCCGAAGACCACTTGGTTTGAGCCCAAACTTCGCTCAGGTCTTGTGATACATAAGCTTGACTAAAGACTGATAAATACACTATAGACAGAACAGAATAAGAATATCAACAAGACGCGGCGGTGGTGGTCAGTGATGATAGCCACCGCATTTTTTTGTTCAATATGCAATTTCGTACTCCCTACTGTCCTGAGCGTAGCTCACTGACTCTCGTTCCTTATCTGCCATTAGCAATGTTAGGTTCATGTTTCGCTGATAATATCGCAGCACGTATGAGACAATGTCTGTGGGATGCACGTAATCCTTTAGGCACACTTTACAATCCGCTTTCGATAGCCCGTGCTCTTGACATAGCGTTGCTTTCTGAAACACCGGAAGATGACTTTACCGCCACACTGATGCAAACTGGCGGTATATGGCATTCTTGGCTATTTGACACCTCTTTTTCGGCACGTGACACTGTATCGGGTAAGCGTGTGCTGTCAGAGCGTCGTCACTGGCTGGACGAAGCTCTTTCGTTGTCCCGTGTCTTATTCGTGACTTTCGGCACAGCATGGTGTTATTACCTTGCTGACAGCCCAGACTATCTTGTAGCTAATTGCCATAAACAGCCGGCAGCTATGTTTGAGCGCCGGCGTTTGGAACCGGACGAGATTATAGAGGTATGGTGTGATATGACCCGTAGGCTGCGACAGCGTTATCCCGGATTGCAGATTATCTTCACGGTCAGTCCTGTTCGACATCTTAAAGATGGATTTGCCGGTAATTCCCTATCAAAATCCATATTGCGGCTGGCTGTGGCACGGTTATGTGAGGAAGTGGAAGAATGCAGCTACTTTCCGGCTTTCGAGATTGTTAATGATGATTTGCGTGATTACCGTTTCTATGATACCGATATGGTACACCCGTCGGCACAGGCTGTAGAATATATATGGGAGATTTTATGTGCCACTTATATTGATAGTACCGGCATAAGCGCACTCACAGAAGGCTCTAAGATAATGGCTGCCTGTAAGCATCGTCCTCTGATGCCACTACATACAGAAGAAGACCGAAGAGCAGAACAGCAAAGACAGGCAAAGATAGCGGAACGTTATGAACGTTTCAGACAGTGTTATCCTTATGCTCTTGCGCCGGATAAGATTTAGTTCAATATAATCTGTTACTACTTCCCTTTAAAATTTTATCCGTAGGATATCGCCTTGCAATGTAAGTTAAGAATCAGACATCTAACACTACATGTCAAAGACGTATCTCTACGGATAATCAAATTTTAATATATTTTTCTTATTACAGACCTCCAAGAGTAGTCATGTTATCAATGCTCTGGTCTGTAGCCTCATGAGCAATTTCGAGCTGCTGCCGCATTTCCTCGCCATTGATTTCCATACCTAAAGCCTTAGCCTGCTGCCGTATGAGGGCATCACCCATGTTGTTGGCAGCCTCTTTAAGAGCAGCTTTGTCCTCGGCGGTAAGCTTAAGATCAGCGTTAGCCTTAGTTATAGAATCGAGACGTTCGCCGGCCTTAGCTATGTAAGCCTGTTCTTCCGGACTGAGAGCATCGGTATCCATCTTATTGAACTTCTCAGCCATCTCATTCATAATATCACAGACCTGCGCCACAGGCGAACTGTTGTTGCTACAGCTAACTAACACCGCTGCGGCCATACAGAGAGAGATAAGTATCTTCTTCATTTATGTTGATATATTAATGTATATTAAATCCCTTTTTACTTTTCTAAAACGCGAAGTTACGAAAAAAACTTCATAATAAAATCCTAAAATACATCAAGTGTAGAGTTTTGATACAAAACCAATCTTGTATGGTCACTGTTATTGGTTAAAATAATAATTCCATTTTAGGTATTCTTTATATTGCTGAGTAGTTTCGTAAAGTTCTGAGGCGGATTGTCAGCATAGAATTTGAAAAGTCAGCCAAATTGAAGTAACTTTGCAAATGCTGTCCTGCTGTGTTTCTAAGTGGGTACACAGGGTAGGGTGGCACAGTCTAATGGTATATCCGTAATTATATGAATTGCAAACTTGTAGGAAGTTTCGTACAGCATCTTGAAGTGACACTCGAGCAGGGTGAGGAGTTTTTCGCCGAGAAAGGGTCGCTGATATATATAGAAGAGGGTATCTCGAAAGACAGTACCTTTACATCGGGCAGTTTAGGCGGTCTTATACGTGCCAAACTGTCGGGTGAATCACTGTTTATACTGCGTATGCGGAATAATACACGTGAGGCACGTAAACTCTGCATCGGTAGTACGTATGGTCTGCATCCGGTACGTCTGGAGGGTGACTCACTGATATGTCATCGCGGAGTGTATGTGGCTTCGAGCCGTAAGGTCAACGTGACTACTAAGCTCTCTATATCCGGTTTTACTGGAGGCATGGGTTTTCTGCTTCAGAAGATAGAGGGTACAGCTACGGTTTTTCTGGAGACTAAAGGCACACCTATAACCGTGACACTGCCTCCCGGACGCACGGTAGAAATAGACGAAGACCATATCATAGCTTTGCAAGGTATTCCAGAGAGCCGTATGTCAGCTTCATGGAGCCTTGGCAATGTGCTTGGAGGTGAAGGCTTCAGCATGTTGCGTGTCACAGG
>CAMWVA010000052.1 GCA_947177575.1 uncultured Porphyromonadaceae bacterium
ATGTAAGCGATATATAACTTAGCGATATGTAACTTTAATGTAAGGCATGTGGAACAATCCAAACTGACATCGGCGTTCATGCGATTCCGCGATAAATTGCGCGGTATGGCTATGGGAATTGTAGGAAGTCCGGAGACTGCCGACGATGTGCTTCATGATGCTTTCTGTCGGCTCTGGCTTAATCATAAAGCGATTGAGAATGAAACAGAAGCGGCTAAACTGACTTATACGGCTGTAAGAAATTCGGCAATAGATTTACAGCGCCGGAATCTATCGCATCCGTCTCTTTCGCTTGAACAGGTAGCTGAACTGGAAGAAGATGATGAGGTAGATAAGAAAAAAGAACAGAGCGAAATTTATAAGGCAGTGCTTATTCTTAGCAGAAAGGTACTCAATGAAAAGCAGCAACAAGTCTTTTTTATGCACGATGTCGAGGGTTTTTCTTATTCTGAAATTGCTGATAAAATGAAGATTACGCAAGATAATGTACGTCAGATTCTTAGTCGTGCGAGGAAAACTATCCGAGAAGTGTATCGCAAAAATGAATTTTAAATTTGTAAAACATCACATTTATGGTGAACAATAAAGATAATCTCTCTTATCTGTTACAGGAAATCGACAGATATTTTGACTGTCTGCTGACAGATGAGGAGGAAGAGGAGCTTCGTAAAAAGCTTGTTGTTACGAAACTTAACCATCATACTATTGATGAGGCTAAGGCTCTCATGGGTTTCCGCGTTCCTGAAAAGGCTCGAAAGCGGAAGATTGATGGATTTAGTGAAGTATTCAGGTATAAGAAAGTAAAATATGTTGCTGTTATTGCGGCTATTATGACTCTTACGGGTTTAACCGGATATTTATTTCAGCTGAATAATAATTTTGTGTCCGGTGACTGCCTGGCATTCGTTAACGGGAAATGTATCAGAGACGAAGATGCAGTTATGGAAATAATTTTCCAGAATATGAGTGAGTTGGAACAGGCTACTGACGAAATGAAAGTTGATTTTATTGATGAACTTGATGACCTGGCTTCCGCTACTGAAGACTATGATTCAGAATTTAATTTATCAGATATATGAATGTAAAACGATTATTACTCACTGCGATGCTGATGATAGCATCTGTGCTTGCCGCCACAGCACAGAGCGGACTGAAGATTGATGAAATCTTTAATGGTAAATATGCTTCTGATCCGAAAGTAACAGAAACTATAATCAGTGGTAAGCATAAATTCCTTAAAGCACACAAACTTACAGTATTTGCTACATTCAAAGGTCCGGCAGCTACTTATCAACAATTAGCAGAGCGCCTTGTGCTTGCTGACGGAGCTCAGGCAATCGGTAAGAATGTGAGATATAAAGACGGCAGACTTTATTTCGCTCTCTTTATACTGAAACCTGTGACAGAGGGTACAGTCAAACTTAACAGATACCTTTACTATCTGAATAACGCCGCAAATAACGGCTCGAATGTACTTGTGGTTTATCTTGAAGGTAGTCTCGACGATCAGGAAGTATCGGATTTAATCCAGTCACTGACAAAGAAATCCAGATGATTTGTTTCCTTTCTCTTTTTTGATACTCTACATAAACTATATAATTATAAAAGTCATGTTAAACCGTATTTTCTTTATTCTTACTGCTCTGTTCCTACTAACTGTTACGGAAGTCCGTAGCGAGGAGCGCGATACACTCTTTACTGCTGCTAA
This sequence comes from uncultured Porphyromonadaceae bacterium, assembly GCA_947177575.1. Lineage (GTDB taxonomy): Bacteria > Bacteroidota > Bacteroidia > Bacteroidales > Muribaculaceae > Lepagella. The sequence continues at coordinate 1,709 of CAMWVA010000052.1, forward strand.
AGCAAAGGAGATTTCTATCTCATCGAGTAATGCTGTTATATCTGTTACCGTAAATCGTATAGATAATGGTTCGGAGAACTACTATTATCAGACAAGTGTGCCGGGAGCTAAAGAAGATAATATAACCACCGTGTCGATTGTAAAAGAAATCAGCGACATAAGTATTACAGAGATTGATAACCGTGATGTGGAAATTCATTTTTTAGATTCCGGAGAAAATCCGATGCAGTTTATATTTCCGCTTCCAGACCCTGCTAATCGTGAAGTGAAATCTTATATAGGTGCTAAGAATATGGATTTCGGTATCAAACTGAGTCAGAAAGGCAGAAGTAAATGGACTCTCGTGAGCGATGGTCTTGGTCTGGGCTGGATAATACCTGTCAATGCTACTCCTTCACTGCCTTCTTCAATGGGACGAAGTCTTGAAGGGGCATGGAATATTATACTTGGAGTTCGATGGTCATACGGTCCACATTCCATATCTACGGGCTTGGGTCTGAACTGGCGTAACTATGTTATGAAGAACAGTCTTTATTTCCATAAGAATTATGATGAAAGTATTACCTTAAATGAATACAGTATCGGAATGAAGAAAGGTCGCTCGACACTTTCCACATTCAGTCTTCAGATACCTGTGCTTTATAATATAGGTTTCGGACGACATAGAGATTTCAGTTTTGCTGTCGGACCGATAGTTAATTTTAATACAGGAGGTCATATTGAAACACGGTATAAATTTGAAGCACGGGATTACACAGTAAAAACGTATAATATTCACCAAAATCCGGTGACCGTAGATGTGATGGGTATCATCGGTTGGTCAGGATTAGGAATATATGCCCGTTATTCGCCGATGAAAGTATTGCGTTCTTCAACAGGCCTTGATTTCTCGGCTTTCTCTACCGGCATTTTACTGTGGTTCTGACTGCTGTTATTGCTGTTCCGGATAAGTTTATTAATTTTGTGCTGAGAAGAAGAGTCACTTTGTAAAGTTTGTGAATTATAATTTCTTTTTATCAGACACAATATTTTATGACACGGAGCTCCGGAAATTATGCAGGTATATACGTAATGCTGTCGTTGCTGCTGTTATGTGGTTGCATCGGAAGCAGAAAGGGCGAAAGGCAGCTGGCAGAAGCAGAAAAGTTTATAGCCAGCTGCCCTGATTCTACTATCGTTATTTTGGCAGAGATGGATACTACCGAATTGTCAGAAGCACAAAAGTACAGAAGGATGCTTCTGTACGCTTATACTTGTGTAATTCATGGAGAGACTATACCTTTGAATTCAAATGATTTGAAACTGGGTAAAGATATGTGGGATAATACTTTTTCAGAAGACGAAATCAAATGGTTGATTTTGAAATCGGCAGATGCTAAATACCGTGGTGATTTCGTAGCACGTATCGAATATCTTAAAGATGCTGAATTTTTGGCTATACAGTTGGATTCCAAATTTAATCTTGCTCTGATTTATCAGTATCTTGCTCTGGTATATGAACAAGGTTTTAACGGTACGGTTAGCAGATATTATGCTGATAAGGCAGTTAATATACTTAGAGAACTTGATTGCCCGAAACAGCTGCGCGAGGCTCGTATGAGTGTAGTTGGTGCTTTATCTGCCAGACGTGATTATAAGACTATGCTCGACTCGCTATTATCTATGAAAGATGAGGTTATGACGAATGCAACTGAAGGTTATAAAATTTACTTTCTTGATATGCTTGCGAGAACATACGATGAAAATAATCAGACGCGAGAGGCTATACAGATATGGGACTCCCTGACTGATGAAAATCAGATAAATTCCAATACTTTGGCTCATAGGGCAAGGGCTTATTGGAGAATAAATGAGCTTGACAGTGCGTATATGCTAATACAGCAGGCTAACAGTCTGCCTCACAATATAACTGATGAGTATTTGTGTCGTAACGTAGAATACGGTATTCTCGAAAAAATGGGGCGTAAACAAGAGCTTGCAATAGTAGATAGTCTTAGGGAACAGGCCAGTAAGAAGGTATTTGAGGAACGTAAGCTTGAAGAAAGTAGTCTTGCTCTAAATCAAAAATATGACACGGCCGCAAGGCTTGCATGGATTGATGCTGCTAAAGCACGGCATAGAACTCTTATAATGATATTTGTAACTGTAATAATTGCTCTTGTAGCTTTAGGAGTGTATCTATATCTGCGCAAAAGGAATCAGCTCCTTAGATTGCAACATGAGAACGATGTGTTGCAAATCCGTACTTTACAAAATAATCTTTTCGAAAATGATAATCACCAGAAAGCAGTATCATCAAAAATATCCGAACTGTTTCAATCAAGATTTAATCTCATAGACAGTTTGGCTATGTCTTATTTTGAATGTAGGGAAACAGGACAGGAGCAGAAGAGGATATATAACGAAGTTAAAAATTCAATTAACAGTTTCAGTTCTGAAGAAGCTACCCATAAATTGGAAGATATAGTCAACGGCTATAATGATAATCTTATGGAGAAATTCAAAGAGGACTTCCCAAAGCTTAGTCAGGCACAATATCGGCTGGCCTTATATCTATTTTGTGGATTCTCGTTACCTTCTGTAAGTATATTCACAGGTTCTGAACTGCGGAATATTTATGTATATAAATCACGTCTGAAAAGTACAATCAATAAGAGTGACAGTCCGCGAAAAGATGAATATCTGGCTTTTTTCAAGTAAAAATAATAATGTTGGCTAATGTAAGATTTTATTTTCGATTGTCTCTGAATATTAAGTATTTAATATCCTGTATGTAAGGTGTTGTAGTTTGAGTCGATAGCAGTTTTCTCTAATTTTGCATCAAAAACAAGCAGACAATGTAAATGGCTTCCTTCAGTTATTGTAGGGCTCTGTTTTTATTGTTTGAAATTTTTAATTTAACAAGATAGTATTATGAGAAAACTGATTTTAACAGGATTGCTTATTGCAGGTATGACGGTGTCTGTTGAAGTTTCTGCAAAGACTCCGGCTCAATGTGATAGTGTGGACAAGTCATCAACAGTGTTAGAAATGATAAAGTCTCTGCCTATAGAGACTCTTTCCACTGGTACACTGATTTTTATAACACCGCCTGTCACACCTCTGTCGGTTACTACAGATATGGGGGATGTACCAGTACAGAATATGCAAGCTTTTGCAAAGAATCCGGAGTTATTTAAAAATGCGTTTATGAGTAACTTCAATGCTATGGGAAAAGATATTATACGTCTTGCTGAAGCGGCCTATAATGCCGGTATATCACTTTCTATACATTTAGTATCGACTTCATTTCCTGAGGGTTTTGTCATTACCTTTTCTGTAGATGAACTCGAGATAGGATTAGCCCAGATAAAGTCAGTAACTGAAGAAATATAAACATGATGGACTTACGTTGGCTTACGTTGTCAGCAGGTTTATGTATAGCCTTTTCATCTGTGGCTGGCGATAAACTGACTCCTGTGCAGAAAGCTGCTATAGCGACACGTTTCGCAAGTGAAGTGAAATATAATTTTGTAGGATATGACAGATTCGGACTGGATTTTGACAGTATCTGTCAAGCTGAATTATCCTCTCTTACAGATACTCAGACTGATGAAGAATTTGGTCAGAAGCTGACTCTGTTGGCTAATCGTCTCAGAGATGGCCATACAATTATAAGCTGGGCGGCGGATGTAACTGTACCGCCGTTTTTGCAGAAAAGAATAGGTGACAGAGTATTTGTAACCGAGGTCTTTTCAGATGAGTATCGTGATAAAGGTGTAGACCGAGGAACCGAACTGTTAGAAATTGACGGTATACCAGTAATAGAATACGGAGAAAAGAATGTGGTACCTTATATTCCATCTTCCACACCTCAATGGTCTGCATATTATCCTTTTAGCAGCGTTAATCTGACTAAAGGTGGGCGTGGTGTCCCGGTGACATTCACATTCAGAAACAGAGATGATAAGAAAATATCCGTTATGGACCGACGGGAGTCACCGTGGGGTATTATAAATCCGGATATGTCCGTGAAATTCGATATATTATCGGATAATATAGGACTGTTGAAAATTCCGAGTTTCAGAGCAGATAGTTTTGATGCAAGAAGTTTTGCTGATCTGTTTGAACAGAAGATAGTGCCTACAGATGGTCTTATCATTGACATTAGAGATAATACTGGTGGTAACAGTGAAGTAGGGGATTTCATAATGCAGCTGATCGCTACTGACACTATACCACAGGCAGATTGGGAAACACCGGAATATGAGGCGGCTTATGCATCATGGGGAAAGAAATGGCATACCAAGTCGGTTGAGTCTCCTTCATTGATACCATATTATATGCAGTATCCTGATGTGCCGAAGTATGATAAACCGATAGTTCTGTTGGTAAACAACGGTACATTTTCATCTGCTGAAGATTTTGCAGTATTGTTTAGAAATGCTAAGCGTGGTAAGATAATCGGTACTCCTACAGGGGGAAGTACAGGTAATCCTATTATTATCAATCTCGGTTGGGGATATTACGGTATGATATGTACCCGTAAGGAGAAAATGGCTGACGGCACTGAATTCATAGGTATTGGTATCCAACCCGATATTGTTGAGGAAGAGACGGAAGAAGTATTTTTCGGTAATGATAATGTGTTAAATTCCGCCTTGAGGATATTAGCCTCGGAATCTTAGTCGGTGAGAGAACGGTATATCCTAAGAATTAGGCTTTTGTCATTGCTGTTTATGGTGAAACTTCCACTTTCTATACGGCAGTGGACAGTCGGTGCCGTTATGACTGAATCGTTGTAGACAAAACCGATACGTTTACTTATCCTTTGCTCTGTAGCGTCAGTCCATTTGGGGATTAAGGCTGGTTTTAACCTCCCGTCTATGAAAGCAACACCGGGAATTGAAGTTGTATCCAATACGATAGCCTCGAAGTCGGCGACGGAGGCTATAACCTTACCTTCGATATGGTCTGAGTCTGAGACCGGGTACCAGCCGTCAATATGGCGGGTGGCAGTGCAGGCACATAATAATGCAGCTGCAATTACAAGTAAGCTCCGATACATTTATTACGAGAGATTGTCTATGTAGGCGTTAGCTTCCTGACGGTCAGTAAATCTTATCACTGTGCCGGAATAATTGTCAAGTAACTGTTTGATAACCGGAAGTCGTGTTGTCGGAAAGTTGGTAATCCACTGAAGGAATTGCGGGTCGAGTGAATTTTCGATCCATGGCATATCCGGCCGTTGGTGGCCTATGCGGTTAGTAACACCTTCAATACAGGCTTCAACAGGCAGGTCGAAGAAGAAGACAGTGTCAGCTTCCTGAAGTCTGCGTGGCATGGTGCGCTGGTAATTACCATCTATAATCCAAGAGTCGTTTTTGAGAATTTCTTCGAGTTTTGTATCGAAATCTTCTTGGCTGATGGTGGTATGGTCAGGACGGTGCCATATCATATCAAGGTAATGGAGCGGAAGACCGGTCTTTTCGGCGAGTTTTCTTGCAAATGTGCTTTTGCCAGCACCGCCGCAGCCGATGATGAGAATTTTCTTCATTATTTTTGTTTTGTGTAAGGGCCGTGTGGGAGTTTCTCACACGGCCCTTACAATTAATTATTTAGGCAAAAGCTTTGCTTTTGAACGGGACAGCTTCGCACTGCCGGGAGCAGGGTAAAGGATTGGCGTTTTGAAGCAAAAGCTTTGCTTTTGAACGGGACAGCTTCGCGCTGACGTTATTACCAGATGATGTGTTATTACCAGATGATGATGCGTTCAGAAACGGGGCGATACATCTTATCGCCTTCCTTGATGCCAAAGGCTTGGAAGAAAGGCTCGAGGTTGCGCAGTGAGACGTTTACACGATTTTCACCGAGTGAGTGCACGTCGCCGACTGTGAGAGAACGTATTTCCTCGTCACGGACATTCTGTGCCCAGAGATTGGCGAAGTTCATATAGAAGGCCTGGATAGGATCAACGCCATCTATCTTAGCTGAGGAATCGTTAACATTAACGCCTTTCTTCTTCTGTGAGTCAAGGAAGGCTGTGAGAGCTACACGCAGACCGCCCTGGTCAGCTATGTTCTCACCAAGAGTGTATTGACCGTTAGCGTGAAGACCGGGAAGTACCTCGACTTCATCAAACTGACCTACAAGGCCTTGAGTAAGCTTGGCGAAAGCTTCGGCATCTTCGGGAGTCCACCAGTTAATCATATTGCCTTCGGCATCAAACTGGCAACCCTGATCATCGAATCCGTGAGTAAGCTCGTGGCCGATTACGACACCTATACCACCATAGTTCTCTGCATCGCTTGAATCCGGATCAAAGAAAGGAGCCTGAAGAATACCGGCCGGGAAGACTATCTCATTATTAATAGGATTATAGTAAGCGTTGATAGTCTGCGGAGTCATACCCCATTCGGTGCGGTCAACAGGTTTACCCCATTTGGCGAGATACTGTTCATTAGCCCAAAGGTTAGCATTGTGAACATTCTCGTAGAATGAAAGCTCCGGATTGATTTCAAGTTTGGAATAATCCTTCCATTTGTCGGGATAACCTATCTTGACAGTTATGGCATTGAGCTTCTTGATAGCGTTGAGCTTGGTATCATCACTCATCCAGGGGAGATTAAGGATGTGTTTACCAAGAGCAGTACGCAGGTTCTCTACAAGGCCAATCATATACTGTTTGGAAGATTCGGGGAAATACTGGTCTACATACAGCTCACCGATAGCTTCGCCGAGATGACCTTCTGTCACACCGAGCACTTTCTTCCAGCGAGGACGCTGCTGCTGTACACCGCTCATAACCTTATTAAACTCGAATGAAGCGTCGCTGAAGTCATCGCTCAGATATGGAGCAGCCTGATTTACGTACTGCCAGAGATAGTAGTCTTTAAGTTCGCGTGCCGGCAGAGTGGAGAGAAGGTTATTTGCCTGATTCATCGAACTTATTTCAGTAACGATTACACGGTCAGGGTCGATGCCCATAGTCTCGACAAAATAGCGGTCCCATGGAATGTTGGGGAACATCTGGGCGAGTTCCTGACGTGAACGCGGATTATACATAGCGGGAATGTTACGGCTTTGTTCGCGTGTCCATGCCGAATCAGCGAGCAGTGTTTCAACCTTAAGTACATTTTTGGCTATACGCTTTGCATCTTTGGCTTTGTAGCCAGAGAGTTCCATCATCTTAGTAACGAGCTTGGTATAGGCCTCACGCACTTCTTTGTTGCGTTTGTCATTAACCAGATAGTAGTCACGGTCGCCAAGTGTCATACCGCCGGAACCTACATACATGGCATACTCAGAACTGTTGGCAAGGTCTTCCTGCGGACCGGCACTGAACAGAGGATTAGAGAAATTCTTATGCATCCACATCAGAATATCCATCATCTCGCCGGGAGCAGCATTTTCAATCTTCTGCAGGTCAGCCTTGATAGGAGTTGCACCGAGTTGATTGCGTCGTATGGAATCCATACCGCTTTCGTAAAGTGAGGCAATCTTATAAGCGTTTGTACCTTTGCGCGGATTTGTCTTGGCCAGATTGGTTACAATACGACGGATACGGTTATTGCTTGAATCGGTAAGGATATTGAAGCGACCGTAACGTGCATATTCAGGCGTAAGAGGATTGGCATCCATCCAGCCCTTATTGACATGATGATAGAAGTCTTCGGCAGGAGATATAGACTTATCGACCGAAGACAGGTCAAGACTTTTGAGATGCTCAGCGCCTACAGGAAACGTCATGGCGGCTATAGCCAGACCGAGCAGTGAATGTGTTAATTTCATGATTGAGTAAATATGGAAATAAAAATTATTAATTTGAAGTGAAGCGTTTAGCCGTGATTCTCATAGATTTATGAGAGATTTATATTCTCGTTATCGTCAGGATCCGGCTGATATTCGAGAATATCTCCGGGTTGACAGTCGAGTTCACGACAGATACTGGTGAGAGTAGAGAAGCGTATGGCTTTAGCCTTGCCTGTTTTAAGAATAGAGAGATTGGAGGGAGTAATACCCATACGCTCTGCCAGGTCGCCAAGCGAAATTTTACGTTTGGCCATCATTACGTCGAGATTAACAATTATCGGCATATTTCGGTGAAGAGCTAAGAGATGGGTCATATTGTAAGGGCTTGTTCCTCTTTAAGGTCAATGCCACGAGCCCACACCTGGGCCATCAGTAAAGCAGCGAGTCCGATAATGAGGGTAGTCCATGGAATAGTCCAATAGGTAGAAACGGAGTATCCTTTGAGGTTCAATCCGATATGAGATAATGTGTGGTCATCGATAAGACCGCTCGAGGTAGAGCATAGCGCAATGGCTATTAGTAAAATACCGAGGAGACGTAACAAACGTACATTCTTATGCTCAAAGATATGGCCTTTATTGATGTTGTAGACAAATTTGATAAAAGCCACAAGTACTGTCAGGCCCATGAGCATGGACAGGATATGCAGAATAAGTGTACCTACTGAAGTTATAGTTGTAGAGGAATCGGTAGGTACGAAAACTTCGGCACGTTGTATTACGGCAGGATAGGTGATTCCGTCAGTAGAACGTACAGAATCAACAGGATGTAGGAAAAGTTCGATATCAGGATTGAAAGCCATATCATAGCTCCTCATAGGCTGCGCTGATTCTATAACAGGGAGATCAGAGTTCTTGATACCTTGGGCAAATCCATAACCGAAAGAATACCCGATGTAATATACCGGCATAACAAGTGATAAGCCGATAATGACTATTATCAGGACGCAAAGCAGGTTGATAGAGGTCTTTTTCATCTTTCTTTACAAAGTCCGGACTTTATGTGTCCGATAGGAATGACACTGCAAAGTTAGAGAAAAAATGTACCAAAGCAAAAAAAAATTGTTGAAATTCGATAAAATTAGTTTGGTATTATTCTATTTGTAGATTATAGAGGGATAGATAGTAATTTAGTTGTGATATATGAGTTTAGCCATGAGAGTTGAGAGTTTGCGTTCGGTTTCGTCCCATTCATCGTCGGGGAGAGAGCGGGAGGTGATACCGCCGCCGGCGTATAGGGTAAAAGCGGAGGAGAAGATACGGCAGCAACGCAGGTTGACAAAGAGGTCGAAATCACCGAAGTGCTTCATGGGACCTATGAAGCCGCCGTAAAAGGTACGGGGGAATGATTCAAGGCTACTGATGAGAGTCAGAGAGAGCTGTCGGTCAGAACCACAGACGGCAGGTGTAGGCGATAGGGAAGTGAGAAGATTACGGATTTGGAGAGGAGAATTATGTAAAGGTGCGGCCGAAGCGGTGATACGTGTGCAGTTGTGTTCCACAGGGCCGGCAGTGCGGGTAAAACGCCATGAGGTACGGGGCTGCAGGCCGTTATCAAGCATAGTGCGACATATAAAATCGACAACAAGCTGTTGCTCTTCAATGTTTTTACTGTCCCATGCAGGTGCGGAGAAGTTAAACGGATGAGGTGTGTTAGGGTTGTTGGTACGCGGACGGGTACCGGCTAAAGCCATTGTCTCAAGGCGGTCATCATGAAGACGTAAAAGTGTTTCAGGTGAGGCTCCTAACCAAAGCCCACTGTGTGACGAATAGAAACAGGAAACAAAAGCTGTGGGGTAAGCCTGGCATAGAGCTGCAAATGACTTGCTGACATTGACATGTTTCGGAATAGTCAAAGTCCGAGCTGCTACTACTTTGCCTCCACCTGCTGAAGAAAGATGCGCGCAGATTGTCTCTACCTCATGACGATGATCAGCACGGGAAGTAGAAGTAGGAATGTCTGTATCCTCAATATGACAGTTACCTTGAACACAGTAGGTAGCTAAATCGGTGTAATCAGCCGGAATAGAAAAAAGAGAAGAATTGTCGAAGGCTCCGATGACAAAAGCATTGTCAGCGAGTCCATCGACAATCCGTGGAGAAGCTCCGAAATATACTTCGGAATCAAGACCTGGCATACGGTAGGCGAAGAAATTAAGCTGTGCTTCTAAAGCACGGTCAATATTCTCTACCGTTTGTGATAGCATAAAATCAGACAGCTGTGTCATCAGGAGTATTGCAAAGACGTCCGGTAAGTTCGAAAGCCGAGGCATCGATAATGTCAACTGTTACCATATCTCCAGGAGTCAGACCGGGTGTGTCGGGAAGCAGCACTTCAGGATCCACTTCAGGACTATCCCATTGTGTACGTCCTATAGCAGTAAGGCCTTCATAGCGATCGATAAGCACCTTTAGGCGACGTCCGATCATCTGTTGCTGAAGTTCTTCAGCAACATCCTGTTGCACATCCATGAGGCGATCAAGGCGCTGTTGCTTGATGTCATCGGGTATGCTGTCTTCAAGATTACGTGCTGCCCACGTATCGTCTTCTTCGCAGTAAGCAAAAGCACCCATACGGTCGAAACGTTGTGTACGTACGAAGTCAAGTAGTTCTTCAAACTCTTTCTCTCCTTCGCCAGGGAATCCTACCATGAGTGTGGTGCGAAGTTTAAGATCCGGCACACGGCGACGCATCTCATCGAGCAGGCGCAAAGTCGCTTCGCGGTCAATGTGGCGACGCATATTAGACAGTACAGGGTCTGAGATGTGCTGTAGGGCAATATCAAGATACTTGCATACGTTGTCACGGCGAGCCATGACATCGAGTACATCAAGCGGAAAATCTGCTGGATAGGCATAATGAAGCCTTATCCATTCCACACCGGGTATGTCGGCCAGCGTATCTACAAGACGAGCAAGGGAAGGAGTACCGTATATATCGGTACCGTATGACGACAGGTCCTGGGCTATGATATTGAACTCACGTACACCAGATTCGACGAGCTCACGTGTTTCACTGACGATTTCATCAATAGTACGCGAAGTGTGCCGTCCTGTAATCAAGGGGATGGCACAAAATGCACAGAAACGGTTGCAGCCTTCTGAAATCTTTAGGTAAGCTGAATGAGGAGGAGTGGTAAGGTGACGCTGCCAATCGTGAGGTTTTTTCTTTTCTGCACCTGCACGGTCAGGTAAAAGGGATATAAAATTCTTCCAATCGAATTTACCGTACCAGAGATCTACCTCAGGTATTTCGGTCTTCAAGTCGTCCATATAGCGTTGTGACAGGCAGCCCATCACTACAAGCTTCCCTATTTTGCCACGTTCCTTTAATCTGCCGAGCTGCAGAAGCATGTCAATAGATTCTTCTTTTGCGTCGGCTATAAATCCGCAGGTATTGACCACTACATATTCACCGTTAGGAACGGTGGCATCATGAGCTACGGAATAACCTTTGGCTTCAAGCTGGCGCAAAAGACGTTCGGAGTCGATGAGATTTTTTGAACATCCCATCGATATTATGTCGATATGATTTTTCTTCATGCCTGATTATATCAGAGAGCGTGACCGAAGAGAGAACGGACAAACTCGTCAGGACGGAAAATCTGAAGATCTTCCATACCTTCACCGATACCAATATATTTGACCGGAATCCTGAACTGGTCACTTATACCTATGACGACACCACCCTTAGCAGTACCGTCGAGTTTAGTGACGGCAAGACGGTTGACTTCTGTAGCAGCTACGAACTGCCGTGCCTGCTCAAAGGCATTCTGTCCGGTAGAACCGTCAAGCACAAGCAGTATTTCCTGTGGAGCGTCAGGCACAACACGCTTCATGACGTTCTTGATTTTGGTAAGCTCGTTCATGAGACCGACTTTATTGTGCAGACGTCCGGCAGTATCTATTATCACTACATCCGCATTCTGCGCCTTGGCGTGACTAAGTGTATCAAAAGCTACGGCAGCAGGATCACTACCCATTTTCTGCTTAATGACAGGCACACCGACACGTTCTCCCCATATATCAAGCTGTTCGATAGCAGCGGCACGGAAAGTATCGGCTGCACCGAGTATTACTTTATTGCCGGCTTTTTTGTATTGGTAGGCCAGTTTACCGATTGTGGTAGTTTTACCTACACCGTTGACGCCCACTACCATTATTACGTAGGGTTTGTCTGAAGCTTTGACCTCAAAGTCATCGAGACCCGGTTCGTCAGCCTCCGGACGAGCCAGAAGGTCAGTTATTTCCTCACACAGCAGATTGGAGAGCTCATTCATGCCTACGTATTTATCGCGTGCGACACGCTCTTCGAGGCGTTTTATGATTTTAAGCGTGGTGTCAACACCGACATCGCTGGTGATAAAGGCTTCTTCGAGGTTATCAAGAACCTCATCATCGACTTTACTTTTGCCGGCGACAGCACGGGTAATCTTACTCCAGACGCCTTCCTTGGTTTTCTGCAGGCCTGAATCAAGTTTCTCTTTCTTTTCTTTGGAAAAGAGTTTTTTGAAAAATCCCATAAAACGATATTAACATCTACTAATTTAGCACGGTCGTGTATGACTATGCAGTCAACGTAGAGATCTGTATCCTGATTGAGACTGATCTCTACGCTGCAAAATTAACGAAAAAAATTGTAATCTTTCTAATGTCTGTGTAATTATCCCTTACAGGAGGTGTCCCTCAGCTACGATAAAGCCGCTGGTAACTCCTGATAGTATGAAACTCAATATCCATGTTATGGCAAGAGCATAGCGCCAGCCTTTCGGGATAGTTCCTCCTACCCAGCGTGAAATAATAATCCAGCAGAGACAGAACAAGGGAATACCTATTACAAGAATCCAACCTATACCGCATAGAAGAGGTATGACAGGACTGCCGATAAAAGGCCAGTAGTTTCCTACCTGTTCAAACCACCATACAGTGCCCCATGAGGTGCTTAGAATCACCAGAGCGACGAGACAAGCTAAGAGACCACATGCCAAGGCAACCACACATGGCAGACCGACAATCAGCAGGCAGATAAGCATTACCCGGGCAAGAATAGCGAATATATGTACGGCTATATCGGCAATTTTTTTCAATGTGCCCTCGACATCTGTGGAAGTATGTGAACCGTTCTGAAGTCCCTCGTTTTCCTTGAATGAATCGGTGACAGTACGTCCGATATTGTCAACTGTCGGGGCCTTGCCCATCATCTGCATTCGCTGCAGAGGGGACCTGGCCTCCGGCACGACAATCCATAAAATGAGATAAACGATGGAAACAGTAAATACTGAAGAGAACATGGATTTAGTAACTATCGAAGCAAAGCACAGAGCAACCGTGACGAGGCGAATCCATGTTACATCTACACCGGTGTACCAAGAGAGACCCATACAGACACCTCCGAGCATACTGCCTTGCGGGTCACGGTAGAGTTTTTTCGATACTTTGACGGGTGGAACGTATGGCGGTGGTACAGGACGACATTCAATAGAAATTTTTTCCTCATCTGAATTAAGGTCAAATTCGTCGGACACTTCGAGCATCTCTTCAGGACGTCCTATGCGTGTTATTATAGCTTCAACGTCCTTAAGAGTGATTACATTCTGACCACCTTCAATGAGTTGGGCGAAAATTTCGGCTATTCGTGCCTCAATGTCAATGATAAGTTCCTGCCCTTCGTCGTTACGGCCGAAAGCGTGCTGGAGAGTATCGAGGTAATCACTGAGCAACATGTAGGCATCGTTGTCAATGGTGAAGACATTGCCGGCGATGTTGATGTTTAATGTCTGTTTCATTTTACCATGTCTTAATTGTCCGTATTCCGGGTTGGAGCAGGATTGCGAAAGTGATTGACAGTATGCTGTATTTCATCCCATGCTTCGGACATGACAGAGAGTGTTTCACGTCCGGCGGGGGTAATGAAGTAGTATTTGCGAGGAGGCCCTTTAGGCGATTCTTCCCATTCGTAGTTAAGTTTGTCTTCTTTACGCAGGCGGTTAAGAAGGGTATAGAGGGTGCCCTCGACAACAATCAGGTTTGCCTTCTGGAGGTGGCTGATTATGTCGGATGGATAGGCACGCCGGGTAGAGAGGAAGAGCAGGATACAGTATTCCAGAATGCCCTTGCGCATCTGGGCGCGGATATTGTCCTTATTGATTTGGTTCATGGATTTGTTGAATTATTACCACCGGCCTTGACACCATCATCATTGGAGGAAACGGCTGTCTGTTTGACATCGGCACGGAGTTTTCCGAGACGGAGAGTTAGACTTAAGACAGCTCGCCATTGCGAATGACGGTTGCGGTAAGTCGTCACGAGATTGTCAGCTGTCTGCGTGCCATGATAAGTCTTATTAGCGGGAATAAAATTGGAAGCTGATAAGCTGACGGTGAGCATATCGTTTTTGAGAAAAGCACGTGAGGCATTGAGTGAATAGTAATACCACGATGAACCCTTCTCCTGCAACGAGAAGCCCGGTGAGCCGTAGCCTCCGTAAGCACTGAGACGAAGCCGGCAGGGCAGAGTATAATTCCAGTCAACATTGAAATTCCCTCTCCAGCCGGCTTTGGAATCTCGCTTGTTGTCCCAGTCCATAACGAAATGTTCCCAGCTGATTGTACCTGAAAATCCGGCTTGCATACTGTTGGTTATACTCCAGTTAAGATTAGCCTGAAGATTGAGGTTATCGTGTCGGCCTATGTTGGCATAGGTTGAGTTTACAATATTATCTTTAAGGAAGATTATATCGTAAATTTCGTTTGCGCTATGACTCCACTGACCACGCAGACGTATGCCAAGGGCACCGGCATAGTTAGTATAAGCCAGTGAGGTCTGATGATATTTCTCACTTGTCAGATCCGGATTGCCATATTGCACGGTGTTGGTGCTCATGGTGTTACGGAAAGGATTCAGGTACCATAAACCCGGCCGCCAGATACGCAGATTGTAAGCCAGACGTAGTGCCGAGGCATCAGCCAGATTATAGCTTACTGAAGCGTTGGGAACTAAATCGTGCAATATAGTGGTAAAATCAGAATATGAGCCAGCATGGAATTTCATGCCCATGTGAGTGTATTCATACCGCAAACCTGCCTCAACACTAAATTTGCTCCAACCTCCCTTATAGGAACCGTAGAGGGCAGCGATGTCCTGAAACTGATTTATATCAGAAGTCTGTTCGGGTGCTACGGTCATTTCGTTATCAGTCGGACCATAGAGAGTATTGTTAAGACTGGAGGCCGGACGCATATTGAATTTACCGCCGAACTCTATTGTCTGACGTTCGGTAAGTGGGTTAGAGTAATCGAGTTGCCATGTGTGACCACGCGAATATTGAGCCAAAGTTATACATTGCCATGGGGTGAGGATTGTAAAATTATTTTCATCAAATGAGTGGGCCCATGAGTCGCCATGGTTACGTCCGAAATTGAAATAATATGTTGCTACAATATGATGTCCCTGCCGACCGAAAGTATGCTGATAGGATAAGGAAGAGCCTAACCATAGGCCGTTATTGTCAAAAGTATCATAACGGCTGTAGTTCCATACCGGTAATCCTGCCGCATCGGTCATAGATATAGTTTGAGGAGAGTCGGAACTATAAGTATTATTACCCAGATTAGCTGATACGGTAAAAAGGTTGAGTGTATCCGGTTCCCACGACAGGCTGAAGTTGCCACCTGTGTAGGAATAGTCGAAATCTTCTGTAGATAAATTACGTTGTGTACGGTCAGTCTCGGATGTCAGATTTTCAATGGTTCGTTCATTTTCTGACGAGGAATTCCAAAGATTTTTCATACTGTAGATATTGAGAGAGGCTGTGACATTGCGGAGTTTGGAGAGTATGTAGCCGGAGCCGCTTAGCTGACCTCGTCCGATAGTACCTGATATGCTTGCCGAGTAACCTTCAAGACGTTGTTTCTTGGTGGTGATAAGATTAAGTATACCACCTGAACCTTGAGCATCATATTTGGCACCGGGTTCGTTGAGTACCTCTATCTTTGTGACACTGTTAGCGGGCATTGATTTCAGAATTGTGGATACGTCGCCTCCTGAAATCATGGGGTCTTCCTTGCCGTTGACAAGGATTTTGAAATTAGACTGACCGTTAAGCTTGATGTTATCCTCGCCATCGACTGTGACTGAGGGTACTTTGCGGAGCATCTCGAGGAGCGAATTGGAAGTTGCCTCAGGGTCTTCTTCGACGTTGTAGGTGAGGTTGGCTCCGTCGCTTGTGACGAGGGGTTTGCGGGTAGTGATTACCACCTCGTCAAGGTTGGTGAAATCATAACCCGGCAGGGAGTCGAGGTCGGCTTCAGTTGCTACTGAGTCAGTGGGCACTTCGAGAGCTGCTACAGGGTTAGAACCTGTAGCTGAATAAGTGGCCAAAGTACAGGTGAGCATGGCGGCCGGAAGAGCAAGGATAACAAAACGTGAAGTCATAATGCTACGGAGTTAATGGGATAGAGAACTTGCGGAGCAGAGCTCCGGGCGGAGACAAGCTTCGCGCTGGTGAGAGCCGGGCAGGCGGAGGAGCTAGCAGAGGCTGGGCAGGCCTGAACGGAGCAGAGCTCCGGGCGGAGACGAGCTTCGCGCTGGCGGAGGAGAGCTGGTGGAGGAGGGCTGGCGGAGGTTGGGCAGGTGGAGGCGAAGCTGACTTGGGGAGCTCTGCTTTGGTGGGGGCTTAGGG
>CAMWVA010000053.1 GCA_947177575.1 uncultured Porphyromonadaceae bacterium
GGCAGCGTCAGTTGTGTATTAGAGACAGTGCGTTGGTTGGAGGAGCCGCGGAAGAGGAGGTCAGGGTCTCGGAGGGAGGCAATGAAGGGGCCGTCAACGATAGTGTCTGCAAGACGGGCAGCTGCGAGGAGGCGTTCATCGGTCAGTATGTCTTCGTAGGTGTAGCCGGTATAGAGCCATACGGTGTAACCGGCTTGCCTGATGGCTTCGATAAGAGCACGGGTAGATTCGGGATGAAAGAGCGGGTCACCGCCAGAAAGAGTGACATTGTAGTCTTCTTCGCATACTATAGCCATAATCTCATCAAGAGTCATAGGAGTACCAGCGTCAGGATTCCATGATTCGGGATTGTGACAGCCGGGACAGGCATGTGAACATCCGGCCAGATATATAGATGTGCGAAAGCCAGGTCCGTCAACAGTAGTGCCACGAATAATATTCAAAACATTATATTTGTAAGGATATGAAGTCATGGAAGTTGTATTAGACTAAATAACCCACGGGTGAAAACCAGAGCCCGTGGGTTATGAAAGCTGTAAAACTGAAGTTATAGAAAAAATAAGAGATAGACTTAACGATGTACAACACGATCGCGGAGTTCAGCGAGTTTGCCGCTGTTCCATCGGTCGGTGGTACCGACGAGATAGCCAGTTATACGTTGTATTGTCTCAAAGGGAGTATTACATTTAGGACATACTTTCATTGAGGCGTCGGCATTCTCGTAACCGCAGTTAGGACAATGATTGCGGTTGTGATTTACACTGCCGTAGCCCATATCGTAGCGGTCGAGCAGGTCTACTACCTGTCTTATGGCCTCTTCATTGTGTGTGGCATCTCCGTCCATTTCGACATAGAATATGTGACCTCCCCGGGTAAGGTCGTGGTAGGGGGCTTCGATTCGTGCCTTGTGACGCGGTGAGCAATGGAAATAGACAGGTACATGGTTGGAGTTGGTGTAATAGTCCTTGTCAGTGATGCCTTCTATAACACCGAAACGCTTACGGTCAATACGTGTGAAACGTCCCGAAAGACCTTCTGCGGGAGTAGCCAGTACGGAATAATTGTGTCCGTAAAGCTGTGAGAACTCCACAGCCTTGTCACGTATATGGCTTACAATATCCAATCCAAGAGCCTGCGCTTCTTCAGACTCGCCATGGTGACGGCCGGTCAAAGCAATAAGACACTCGGCCAATCCAATAAAACCTATACCGAGAGTGCCCTGATTAATGACAGTTTCGACAGTATCATTAGGTTGGAGAGAGTCACCGCCGGTCCAGAGATAATTCATGAGCATAGGAAACTGTTTGGCCAGCGCTGTCTTCTGAAACATGAAACGCTCGTCGAGTTGTCGGGCGGTAAGGTCAAGTACATTATCGAGTTTGTCGAAAAAGCGTTTCACCCGCTCGGCCGGGTCTGCTATATCCATGACTTCAAGAGCGAGGCGAACTATGTTTACAGTAGTAAATGACAGATTACCACGTCCTACTGAAGTCTTTTCGCCGAAACGATTTTCAAACACACGTGTACGGCAACCCATAGTAGCCACTTCATAGAGATAGCGTTTCGGGTCATCAGCTTTCCACTTATCATGAACATTGAATGAAGCGTCAAGATTCAGAAAATTAGGAAAGAAGCGTCGTGCTGTCACCTTGCAGGCGAGTAAGAAAAGGTCATAGTTAGGATCAGAAGGAAGATAGTTAACTCCACGTTTCTTTTTCCATATCTGAATAGGGAAGATGGCTGTCGCGCCATTGCCTACACCCTCGTATGTGGAGTAAAGCAACTCACGAATTACACAACGTCCCTCGGCTGAGGTGTCGGTACCATAATTAATGGAAGAAAAGACCACCTGATTACCTCCACGTGAGTGGATAGTGTTAAGATTGTGGATAAATGCCTCCATAGCCTGATGTACACGTCCTACAGTTTTATTGACAGCATGTTGCAACATACGTTCCTCACCCTCAAGTCCGTCAAGCGGGCGTGAGATAAAATCATCGAGCTTTATGTGATAAAGCCGTGACAGGTCAAGACCGCAGAAAGCCTCAAGAATCTTAATTTCTTCTATGAACGAATCACGTACGAAAGGGGCCATATAGAAATCAAAAGCCGGTATTGCCTGGCCGCCATGCATTTCGTTCTGAGCCGTTTCAAGCGAGATACAGGCCAGTACGCTTGCAGTCTCGATACGCTTGGCAGGACGTGACTCACCATGTCCAACCACAAATCCACGGCTGAGGATGTGGTCAAGAGGATGCTGTACGCATGTAAGACTCTTGGTAGGATAATAATCCTTATCGTGGATATGGATATAATTAGCCTTTACAGCCTCCCGGATACGGGGCGAAAGCAGATAGTCATCGACAAAAGGTTTGGTGGTCTCGCTTGCGAACTTCATCATCATGCCTGCCGGTGAATCGGTATTCATGTTGGCATTCTCGCGAGTTATATCATTATTTTTTGCCTCGATTATGTCGATAAAAACATTATGGGTTTTGGCACGCCTTGCAATCGAACGTTTGTCACGGTATGAAATATAATGCCGGGCAACGTCCTTGCGTTTAGACTTCATCAGCTCGAATTCCACGCGGTCCTGAATGTCCTCAACTGTCATCTGCTCCTGTCCGCCTGTACCGATACGGTCAGAGATACGCTCTATGAGCTCTTCGTCCTCACCATGTCCGGAGGCCAGCATGGCCTTGCGTATAGCGGCCTTTATTTTTTCCTGATTATAGCCGACTACGCGGCCATCACGTTTAACGACAGTCTGAATCATAGTTGTGTGTTTATAGCTTTGAGGGTTTGGAGAGAGGTTGATGAATGTCCGTGTCTGTCCGACTGGAGGGGGCAGACGGAGTGAACGGCTGCAAAGTTAATTGGAAAGATTTAAACCCACAATAGAGAAGCGGTAAAAAGTGTAACAATTTTTATTTTTGACAACTTTTTGTATATATTAAAAATTTAAATATTTGTAAATAAATAACTTAAAAATATTTTTGGAAAACTATACAAAAATATTCAAAAATAAAATTTTCAAAAACATATAAAAAAGAGTCGTTGAAATTTGGAAATGAGAGAAAAGAATTGTATATTAGGACTATGTAAAAATATAGTTTTATTATGCAACTATTCAGTAGGCAGACATGTTAAATTATGTATAGGTGTAGCAGTGCATATAAGCTGAGGAAGTCCGCTGCCTGTAAGTCACCGCTAATCATGAGATGTACATAAACTAAAGAAAAATTATCAAAACATACAATGGCTTCAGTTACAAAACAGATGGCCCTCGATTATCATGAAGAGGGAAAGCCCGGAAAGATAGAGATTACTCCTACCAAACCTTATGCCTCACAGCGTGACCTATCATTAGCTTACTCTCCGGGAGTGGCTTACCCGTGCGTAGAGATAGAGCATAATCCGTCTGACGTATATAAGTACACTAACAAAGGTAATCTTGTAGGTGTAGTCAGCAACGGTACTGCTGTACTTGGTCTGGGAGATATAGGCGCTCTTGCCGGTAAGCCTGTTATGGAAGGCAAGGCATTACTGTTTAAGATATTTGCCGGTCTTGACGCTTTCGATATAGAAATCAATGAAGATGACCCCGACAAGATGGTGGAGATAGTAAAAGCTCTGACTCCGACTTTCGGCGGTATCAATCTTGAAGATATAAAAGCACCGCAATGCTTCAAAATAGAGCAGCGGCTCAAAGCCGAATGTGATATACCTGTGATGCATGATGACCAGCACGGTACAGCTATAATATCAAGTGCCGGTCTTCTCAACGCACTTGAAATACAGAAAAAAGATATAAGCAAGATACGTCTTGTTGTCAATGGTGCAGGTGCGGCAGCGGTAAGCTGCACACGACTCTACGTAGCTATAGGTGTTGATCCACGTAATGTAGTGATGTGTGACTCTAAGGGTGTCATACGTGCAGACCGTACCGATCTTAACGAACAGAAGCGAGAGTTTGCTACTGACCGGGATATACATACTTTGGCTGAAGCTATGGTAGATGCCGATGTATTTCTGGGACTAAGTGTGGCCGATGTCGTGACACCGGCTATGATACAATCTATGGCACCACGACCTATAGTGTTCGCTCTTGCCAATCCGGACCCTGAAATATCATACGAAGCCGCTGTAGCCTCGCGTCCTGATATAATAGTAGCTACAGGCCGTAGTGACTATCCCAATCAGATAAATAATGTGATAGGTTTCCCTTATATCTTCAGAGGTGCGCTTGATTCGGGAGCAACTGCTATAAATGAAGCTATGAAAATCGCTGCTGTATATGCTATAGCAGGTCTGGCTAAAGAACCGGTGCCTTCTGTAGTGGACGAGGCATACGGTAAGAGCAATCTGGCATTCGGACCGGATTACATACTGCCCAAAGCTCTTGACCCGCGTCTGTTGGTAACGGTAGCTCCTGCAGTGGCCCGTGCGGCACAGACTTCAGGAGTAGCTAAACGTCCTATAACAGACTGGAAGGCATACGAACAGCATCTGCATACAATTATGGGTGATGACGGTAAGATGATGCGTCGTATAACCGATTTAGCTAAAGCTAACCCGCAACGTGTGGTATTTGCCGAGGCCAATACCGACAATATGCTTCGTGCCGCTAATTCACTGTATCATGATGGCATACTGAAGCCTGTACTTTTGGGTAATGAAGAAATGATAGCCAAGCGAGCTAAATCATTAGGTCTTGATATAGAGGGTATGGAAATTATCAATCCGCGCCATGACCGGGAGGCCGACCGTCGTGCCCGCTATGCACGCCTGCTGAGTACAGCCCGTGAGCGTAAGGGAGTTACATACGGTGAGGCATTGGAAATGATGAATGACCGCAATATCTTCGGTATGATGATGGTACAGACAGGAGAGGCTAATGCTATAGTGGCAGGTGCTTACTCAGCCGGAACAGAACTGGCACATCTGGCTGTAGAAATAGTTGGTATACAGGATGGTTATTCGCACTTTGCGACTATGAACATACTGAATACACGTCAAGGTACTTATTTCATGGCCGATACTGCTATAAATCCTGTAAGTGATACAGAGTCATTGATTGATATTGCTCGTCTGACCTCAAAGGCAGTACGTTTCTTTGCTGCTGAACCTGTATTAGCCATGTTGTCATACAGTAATTTCGGCTCCAACAGACAGGACGTTGAGCCATGTATGGTAGCCAAAGCTGTCAAGGAGTTACATGAGCATTATCCTGATATAGCTGTAGATGGCGAAATGCAGCTCAATTATGCACTTGATACAGAGCTGCGAGATCAGACCTATCCGTTCAATACTATAAAAGGCAAAAAGGTCAATACACTCATATTCCCAAATCTGACTTCGGCCAATACTACCAGCCGCATGATGCTCTCTATGGGAGTGGGAAGTATGGTTGGCCCGATACAGATGGGTCTGAAAAAGCCGGTTTATTTCTCACATGTCAATTCGTCTGTACGAGATATAACCAGCCTGGCCACAGTAGCGGCTTTGGAGGCTATAGTTACTTCTTCCAAAAAACAGGAGTAAAAATTACCAGTATGGTGAAAAGTTCAAGACGTCCGACAAGCATGATGAAAGCAAGAATCCACTTGACGGCATCCGGAACATAGGCATAATTGCCTGCCACACCGGTTATGTCGGTGCCGAGGCCGGTGTTGGAGATAGCTGAAAGGGCACAGAAGAAACTGTCTTTCAGTGGTAAGCCAAATAATACCAGCGCTAAGCCACCGAGCATAATGACAATTATATATAGAAAAAGGAAAGCGAGCACCTTCTGCACAAGTATGTAGGAGGTGCCTTTTCCGTTTATACACACCGTTGTCACGGAGGTAGGATTCATTACTTTGTAGAACTCGTTTTTGATAAATTTGAAGAGTACTATAAAACGGTCAATCTTCGCACCGCCTGAGGTACTGCCGGCACAGGCACCCATAACCATCATGACGATAAGCACTACGATAGCTACCGGTCCCCAGTCGTAGAAGTCCGGTTCGGTAAGGCCTGTGGAGGATAGTATAGAGACAGCCTGAAACAATGGGTCAATAGTGACATCTTCTACATTTTTGACCAGTCCGCGCAGGATAACATTAAGACAAAGAAGAAGATAACAGATAAGTATTATCCAAAGGTACCATTTGAGAGCATCGTTCTTGAAAGCTGTCTTGGGGTTGCCTGTGACAGCTTTGAAGAGCAGGGAGAAGTTTACTCCGCCGATAAACATGAATATTGTCATTACAATCTTGACATACAGACTATCCCATTCATCAAGTGACATATCGCTGGAGGCGAAACCACCGGTGGACATAGTTGAAAGACCATAGCATACAGCTGAAAATACGTCCATTTTAGAGCAGATGAGCAGTATCGTAAGGAGAGCCGTAAGGGAGATATAGACTATCCATAGCCCTTGGGCTGTGAAGCTGACGCGGGGGCGCAGTTTGTCGTGGGTTATACCGGTAACTTCGGCGTTGAAGAGCTGCATACCCCCTTGGTAGTTAAGCATCGGGAGCACGGCAAGCGTGAAGAGAATAATTCCGAGACCTCCTATCCATTGTACTACACAACGCCATAGAAGTATGGAACGGGGAACATTATGCAGGGTATTGAGAGTGGTAGCTCCGGTAGTAGTGAAACCGCTCATAGTTTCAAAGAAGCTATCGGTGATGCTGAGGTGTGTGGAGCTTATCATGAAGGGCAACATTCCGAATAGTGACAGAATTACCCAAGTGAGACCGGTCAGAAGTATGGCTTCTCTGCGTCCCATCTCGCGTGAGTCTGGTTTGAGACTCATCATTGAGACTCCGCAGGCTGCTGTGATGCCTATACATATCAGGAAGTCGAGATAACTTTGTTCGCCATAGATAAGGGCAGTGGCACAGGGTACTATCATAAAGCCGGCTTCGATAAGAAGAAGCCAGCCTATGACACGCAGGAGCATCTTGAAATTGATGAAACTTTTATGACGCAGGAAGGGAAGCATGTTAATGAGGTTAGGAGGTGGTGGCACGCTGGGACACGGAGGGAGGGAGAGGCTGGAGCGGGGGCGAGCTGAAGCTCGCACACAGAACCAGGAGGCACGCTAGGGAGGCATGGAGGGGGGAAGGGAGACGTGGCTAGAGCGGAGGCGAGCTGAAGCTCGCACACAGAACCAGGAGGCACGCTGGGGAGACACGGAGGGTGGAGAGGGGAAGGAGGGGTTAGGTGAACCACTTTTCGATTTTGTGGAGGGTGCCGGAGAGGGAGAAGACAACGACGAAGTCACCGGCGTCAATGTGGGTGTTACCTCCTACAAGCATACTGACTCCGTTCTTAACTACGGCTGCTAAGGTCATACCGAAGGGAAGATGTAGGTCCTTGACAGGGGCTTTGGTGATACGGGCACCGGGGCGGACCATGAGCTCGGATACTTCGGCATCGGCCAGAGCAAGACATTTGGCATTTGATTCGTCGGTGTCGAGAAGGAGTTTGAAGATGTGACTTGAAGCAAGTAGCTTCTTATTAATGGTAGTACCGATGTTGAGGTTTTCCGCCTGACTGAGAAATTGGAGATTTTCAACGTCGGCAATGGTTTTGGCAACACCAAATTCTTTAGCGGTCATGCAGGCGAGGATATTGGTCTCGGAGGATTCCGTTAGTGCCATGAAGGCGTCGTACTGATAGATGTTGTGTTCTCGTAATACTTCGATATCACGTCCGTCTCCACATACGATTTCACAATTGGGTAGAGCTGTTGCCAGTTCTTCACAGCGCTCACGGTTATAATCAATGATTTTCAGGTGAAATTTGTCGCTGTAGAGTTTGGCGAAGCGCATAGCGATACGGCTACCGCCAAGAATCAGAGCTTTCTTGACGTAGCGTTTCTTTTTACCGCATAATTCACGTACAGTCTGTATATAGGGAGGGGTAGTAATGAAATATACGATGTCATCATGGCGTAATTCATCATTACCACCCGGTATAATAGTTTCGTTGTTGCGTTTTATGGCTGCGACGTGGAAATTATGTCCGGTGACAGGGAGGTCTTTGAGTTTGCAGTCGATGAGGGGTGAATGACTATGAAGCTTGACACCTATTACGAGCAGTTCACCGTTATTAAGCTCACCCCAATAACGGGCCCAGTTATGTTCAAGAGCCATAGCAATTTCATCGGCGGCAAGATTTTCAGGATATATTAGGAAATCAACACCAAGACTTTTCAGAATAAGACCATTCTGCGGAATAAGAAATTCGGAATTATCGATACGTGCCACAGTCTTTCGTGCGCCAAGCTTTTTGGCAATGGCGCACGAAGTGATGTTGCGTGTCTCGTATGGAGTGACTGCTATATATAGGTCGGCTTCGGCTACACCGATGTCTCTCAAAGTCGAGAACGATGATGTGGAGCCGTTCCATGTCATGAGATTGTAGTTAGAATCGATATTGTCGAGATGCTCCTGTTCGTTATCAAGTAAGATAATGTCCTGATCCTCTTTGGAGAGCATTTTGGCAAGATGAGTGCCAACCTCACCGGCACCGGCTATTATAATCTTCATTTATATATTAAGACTGAGAATATTATTTCCGATAGGAAGAATCCGGGTTCTCTGTCGTTACGGTTTGGTACATAGCCTCTATGCGTTGTGCCAGACTGTCGGCATCGAGTCCACACTGTTGCCACAGCTGAGGCACGGAAGCATGCATTATCCATCGGTCTGGAATACCGGCTTTTTCAATATGCAGAGAGTGACCGCCTGCAGTCAACCAATCAGCGACGGCAGAACCGAACCCCCCGTTGACAGCCCCATCTTCAACCGTAAGCACAGCATCATAACGGGCAGCTACCTTAGCCAGTATTTTTTCATCGACAGGTTTTACCCATATCATATCGTAGTGATCGGCGTAGATTCCTTTTTCAGCCAATTTCGTAATAGCTTTAGTCACCTGATTACCTATAGGGCCGACCGAGAGAACAGCAATACGGGACTCTTTATGAGCTGTCAGCTGACGGCCTTCGCCGGGTTGCAGCTGACGCATCGGAGTCTTCCAATCAGGAGTAGTTGCTGCTCCGCGCGGATAACGTATAGCCATCGGTCCGTTGAAGGATAGGGACGAATACATAAGCGAGCGTAAAGTCTCCTCATCAAGAGGCGAAGCTATCTTCAGACCCGGTACACAGCGAAGATAACAGAGGTCAAATAAGCCATGATGTGTGACACCATCCTCACCCACCAAACCGGCACGGTCGATACAGAAAGTGACGGGCAGCCCCTGAATCGCAACATCGTGTATTATGCTGTCGTATGCACGTTGCAGGAAAGAAGAGTATATAGCTACGAAAGGACGTCTGCCGGCAGCTGCCATACCTCCTGCAAAAGTCACTGCATGACCTTCCGAGATACCGACATCAAAAGCACGGTCAGGAAAATGTTCCATCATCATACCCACTGATGTGCCTGAAGGCATGGCAGCGGTTATGCCTACTATACGCTGGTCTTTTTCGGCGAGTTCGATAAGTGTATGGCCGAATACTTCCTGCCAAAGCAGCGGCTGATTAGGAGATTTCTTGCGTATTTTCTCACCGGTATCGGGATTGAATTTACCCGGAGCATGCCATGCAGCGGGATTTTTCTCAGCCTCGGGGAACCCTTTGCCTTTAGTGGTGCGAAGGTGCAGGATACGCGGACCGGTCATATCTTTTATGTCACTGAGCACTTTGACCAGTTTTTCAACATCATGACCGTCAAAAGGACCGAAATAACGTATGTCGAGACCTTCGAAAATATTTTTCTGAGCTGAGATAAGAGATTTGAGAGAATTATTGAAACGAATGATACGTCCTTTCTTACCCTCATTAATAAAGCCCTTACGACGCAGAAAGTTATAAGCCTTGTGTCGCCATCGGTTATAACTCTTAGACGTTGTAAGATCGGAAAGATAATGATGTAGGGCACCAACGTTGTCGTCGATGCTCATGTCATTATCATTTAGTATAATAAGTAGGTTATTAGGATGATTAGAGGCATTATTGAGCCCTTCGAAGGCAAGACCTCCGCTTATAGAGGCATCACCTATGATGGCTACAGTCTTGCGGTCACAATCCTGTAGAGACTGCATATCGGCTATAGCCATTCCGAGCGCGGCTGAAATGGAATTGCTGGCATGACCGGCCATAAATGTGTCGAAAGGACTCTCAAGCGGAGTCGGAAAACCGCTAATACCACCCAAGGTACGTTGAGAAGCAAAAGCCTCACGCCGTCCTGTGAGCAGCTTGTGGGCATAGGCCTGATGACCGACGTCCCATACGAGCCGGTCACGCGGAGTGTTAAACACATAATGAAGAGCTACCACAATCTCGACAGCGCCCATACTGGAGGCGAAATGTCCCGGATTGTTGCAAAGATTAGCAATCATATATTGTCGCAGCTCACTGCAGAGCTGAGGTAACTGTTCGGGTGTCAGCTTGCGGACATCCTGAGGAGTCTCTATGGCAGCTAACAGTGCCGGAGGCTCATTGTGTTTCGGTGCCTTGTTGACAGGCATAGCAGCGTTGGACTCAGTCATGGCTGATTACGGTTAGAGTCACCGGTTTTAATATATTTTTTATAAAGAGGCACGAAAATAATTATTGCCGAAAAAACTATGACTAAGAGCTTATGTAGGGTGAAACCGCCAGGAGCGCGTACCACACCCTGACAAAGCCAGAGCCATAAAATCAGTATAAGAGAAAAACCAGCGATTTTAAATCCGTTCATAGACAAAATTAAATTGAAAGATGACCCCTGTCGGACCTCTTCTATAGGGTAGGGGAGGGGGCAATCAGATGCGAAATTAGGAAAAAAAACAATAACAAACAATTTTTTAATCGTAGGAAACAGAAAAGATACATAAGTACGTGGAAGAAATGGCGTGAATGTTGTTATATATATAAAACCAACTTAAACTACATTACTTATGAAAACACGTTGTCCATATTCGCTGATTATTTCAGGTATAGTACTTCTTATAGTATCTATAGGTTCCTGTTTGCATGCTCCGGTTTCGGCTGAAAATATAGAACCCCAGCCTTTGAATATTGATAGCCTTATTAATCAAAGACACGTGGCACTTCCCGCCGAAATAGAATCTGTAGCGGAACAAAACAGTGAGATAGAAGAGCCACAGCCGGAACTTGAATTTGCTAACGCAGCTTCAGCACGCGCTTATATGAGACATTCAGCTGATTCTGACAAATACGCAGCCGGTATATTACCGCAGATGGCGGATGAATCACTGAGTTATACCACAAAACTTCTTAACAGTAAATATGATAGTTTTATTATCGTAGATAAGGGACGTATGAAGGTTGTTCTGTATGACCGTTACGGACGTGAAAAGAAAACATACGGTATGGCCTGTGCTGTAAACTACGGTACTAAACACAAGCGTTCGGATATGCGTACCCCGGAAGGATTTTTCAGTGTGAAACGTATACAGGACAGTACAGACTGGCTTTATACTGATGATAATGGTGTGACGAGCCCTAAGAAAGGTCAGTATGGTCCACGTTTCATACGTCTTGATACCCCTGTTACCGGGTCGATAGGTATTCACGGTACTTGTGCTCCCTGGTCTATAGGCGGACGTCGTAGCCACGGATGTATACGTATCAAGAATGAGGATATACTTGAGTTAGCCGAACTTGTTGAACCGGGTATGCCGGTAATAGTATCACCGGGTAAACGAGACATGGCTGTCAACCGTGAGGAAGGAGTGAAGGTAGAGCATGTCAGTACGCTTTTAAAGGATACGAATTCCTTAGCATTAAACAATAATTAAAATTTCATTAGGTAAATAAGAATATAAAATCGGGTCCGTCATGTAATAAAAATTACTTGACGGACCTAAAAAGTATTATAAAAACTCTAATAGGTTTGGAAGAGCGATTAAAAAACATTATTTTTGCACTGATTTTGCACTTTCTGCAGCTGTGGAGCAGTGTACCCCTCCGAACAGGCAGTTTTTAGTAAAGGCATCCCGGCTCGCTTATGGATAAAGCCCTAAGATATGTAGTTGTGGATTTCTTAATTCAAAAGGCAAAATGAAAGAGGAATAGATCCAAAGTACGAATAGAGCTTAATGAATCGCTACGATAATTATACCCCTGAGCTGCCTTTCGGTAACGAACCTCCGAAGAAGGAAGAAGAGGAAACTGTCATGACGATAGAGCCTCAGGTGCTCGTGAAAGAACGTAAAAAAGTCGCTGCACATGCTGCTCCACGGGAAAAGAAGCCTAAACCGGTAGTAAAACCAGTGGAGTTACCTAAGATAGACCTTGATAAGGTAATCGAAAATGTAAAGCGCTGGGCCAATATGCAGACAGTACGTCTGCTTACGGGATGTTTCCTCGGATGTCTGGGGTTATATCTCTTTGTGTGTTTTATGTCTTATTTTGTAACGTGTGTTAAAGACCAGTCACTTATACTTAATACTCCTAACGGCACTCTTGCACCGGTATCCAATGCTGGTGGCGAAGGTGGAGCACGTCTGTCGGAAGTTCTTATCAATGAATCATTTGGTGTAGGGTCATTCGTTATGATATTCTGGTTGCTGGCGATGTCGCTCAAGCAACTTTTAGGATGGCCCAGATTCAAAAGTGTCAATTTTACTATAAAGTGTGTGGTGGCGATGCTTACCATATCGCTCATAGTGGGGCTGTTGACTATCGGATTTCAGACATCTGTGAACTGGGGAGGTTATCACGGTCGTTATGTCAACGAATTTATAGTAGGATACGTAGGCTGGTCAGGCGCCGGTCTGGTGTGTCTCTTCATGGTTGCCGCTTTTGTGGTGATATGCCTCCGTGACCTTATAAACTGGATATTACGTCTTAAACATAAGCGTGACGAACGCAAAAGAAAGGAAGCTGAGCTTCGTGCTCTTGAAGAACAGCGTGACAGGGAGTTGGAAGAGATGCGCCGTATGGAAGCTGTTGATGCAGTAAAAGCGGGCGAACAGGCAGCTCCTGATGAAGGTAAAGTCGCTGATGAGGAAGATGCTGTAGTTACATTCGGTGTCAGTGACTCAAGTTTTTATGCTACTTTGCCAGACTTTGATGAAGAAGATAAGGGACAGGCCGCTGTTAATCCTGTGGCTCAAGATGAGGCAGCCAGAGCCAAAGCCGCTGAGGAAGCACGTATCGAAGCCGAAGCTGCTGAAGCCGCACGTGCCGAAGTTGCCACAGCTACTACAGTACCGGAAACTACAGCGGAGCCAGAACACATAGCTCAGGCTGCCTCGAAACCTGTTATAAACCAGCAACCTGCTGTAATTACTACTGAATCGCATACTGTTCCTGCTTCTCCTCAGCCACAATCTGTTGCAGATGCTCCTAAGACGGATAATAAGCCAGCTGATGAAACTATGGTGGTACATGTCAATCAGATAGCTGCAGCAGATGGACCATCAGTACAGTCGGGAGATTCTGCTGTTCCCGGAGTGTACAATTATGTATTTCCACCTTATGACCTACTGCGCGCAGGCAACGAACGTATAAGTGTGGATGCTGATGAACAGATGGAGAACAAGGAGCGGATACGTAAGACACTTCTTGACTTCGGTATACCTATACTGCACATAGAAGCTACGGTAGGACCTACAGTAACATTATATGAGATACTGCCTGACAAAGGCGTACGTATTGCCAAGATACGTAGTCTGGTAGATGATATAGCTTTAAGTCTGTCTGCAATAGGAGTGCGTATTATAGCTCCTATTCCCGGTAAGGGCACAGTCGGTATAGAAGTGGCTAATAAAGATCCTCAGACTGTTTCGATGCGTACGGTGATAAAATCACGTAAATTTCAGGAGTCGAAATGCCGTCTGCCGATAGCCCTTGGTTCGACTATTTCTAATGATGTGTACATAGCTGATCTCGCCAAGATGCCACATCTTCTTGTAGCCGGTGCTACCGGTCAGGGTAAGTCGGTAGGCCTGAATGCTATTATAGCCTCACTGCTGTACAGGCGTCGTCCAGACGAGTTGAAGTTTGTGATGATTGACCCTAAGATGGTAGAATTCAGTCTTTATGCTAAGATAGAGAAACATTATCTTGCCAAACTGCCTGATGAAGATGAGCCGATTATTACTGATATGAGTAAAGTCGTTGCTACTCTCAGCTCACTTTGTGTTGAGATGGACGACCGTTATCTATTGTTGAAAGCGGCTCATGCACGTAATATAGAGGAGTATAATGCCAAAATAAAGGCCCATAAACTTAATCCGCTTGAAGGGCATAAATTCTTACCTTATATAGTTGTAATAGTCGATGAGTTCAGTGACCTCATAATGACTTCGGGTAAGGAAGTAGAGATGCCTATCGCACGTCTGGCTCAGAAGGCGCGTGCTGTGGGTATGCATGTTATTATTGCTACCCAGCGACCTTCGACCAATGTCATAACCGGTATCATCAAAGCGAACTTCCCAGCACGTATAGCGTTTAAGGTAAGTTCAGGTATTGATAGTAAGACCATTCTCGACACCCCGGGTGCACAACAACTGATAGGACGCGGTGACATGCTGATAAGCAATAACTCGGAGATGATACGAGTGCAGTGCGCCTTCATTGATACGCCGGAAGTGGAGGAAATATGTGATTACATAGAGCGTCAACCTTACGGCTCAGGAGCTTACATACTGCCAGAACCAAAAGTGACCGGTAATGAAGATGAACAGGAGTATGGAAGTGCTGTGAGTGAGCGTGATCCTTTGTTTGAGGAAGTTGCGCGACTGATAGTAACTTCAAATACAGCCTCGACCAGTTCGCTGCAGCGTCGCTATTCGATAGGTTATAACCGGGCCGGTAAAATCATGGACCAGCTTGAGGCTGCCGGTGTGGTCGGACCTTCACATGGCGGTAAACCCAGAGCTGTGCTTATGGATCCTGCCACTTTGGAGTCCATTCTTAATGCCCACTGACAGTGAAGCAAAGAAAAAAGCCGGCAGAGTGTCTATGTATGAAAAAGACAGGACACTGGCTGACAGGTTATGGACCCGGTGAAAAGATTAGAATTGAAACGGATAAAATAAAGAAGTGAATACAGAAAAAAATATAATATATAACTTATCCCTTCCAGATAGCAGAAATGCTGCTGAAAGTGGAAATGATGGAAGTACGGACGTCAAATATATGATGTTACTACGATGGCTATCAGTAGTTTTACTTACAGTTATAAGCTGGGTAGGACTACAGGCTCAGACACCAGCGGCATCTGAAGTAGTAAGCAAGGCGGCTGAAAAGCTTGGAACAGCTACAGGATTAAAGGTTACTTTCACGCTTACGTCCGGCGGCCGTAGTCTTGAAGGTACGCTGGTAGAGAGCGGTAATCGTTTCGCTGTTACCACAGCAGCCGGTTCGACATGGTATAACGGACAAAGTATGTGGAGTTATAATCCGCGTACTAATGAGACTACTCTCAGTACACCTGATAGTGATGAACTACGTGTAGCAAATCCGCTTTATTATCTTCAGGATGCAGGTAATAAGCAAGCATATACCATAAAATATGTCAAACAGCAACCGGCAGGAAAGTATGCTGTGGCTTTATTACCTACAGATAAGAAGAGTAATCTGAGGTCAGTAATAGCGGTAATAGACCGTAATTACGACATAAAGGAAATCAAGGTTACCACTACTACCGGTCAGGAAACCACACTTACTGTGAGAAGTCTCGATCTTAAAAGCCGTCAGGCTGCCAGCCAGTTTGAGTATCCTCGTATCAAGTATCCCAAGGTGCCAATCATAGATATGCGCTGACAGGAAGGTGATAAGTAACAGATTAAATACAACTCTCATAAACACAATAATAACCATGAACACAGAAAAGACAAGAGTACTTATAATCGGTTCGGGTCCGGCCGGTTACACAGCAGGTATCTATGCATCACGTGCTAATCTGCGGCCTATAATATATGAAGGTAATCAGCCTGGCGGTCAGCTTACACAGACTACTGAGATAGAGAATTTCCCCGGTTATCCTCAAGGTATACAGGGTCCGGCTATGATGGATGAATTCCGTGCACAGGCTGTGAAGTTCGGCGCTGAAATCAAGTCTAAGACAATCGCAAAAGTTGACTTCTCAAAACATCCTTTTGAGTGCGAAGATGAGGACGGTGATAAAATCATAGCTGATGCTGTTATAATCTGTACCGGTGCGTCGGCTAAGTATCTCGGACTGTCAGATGAGGATAAGTATCGTGGTCTTGGCGTAAGTGCATGTGCTACCTGTGATGGCTTCTTCTACCGTAAGAAAAATGTAGCTGTAGTAGGTGGTGGTGATACAGCCTGCGAGGAGGCTCTGTATCTGTCAACCCTGGCTAAAAAGGTATATATGATAGTACGCAAGGATTATCTCCGTGCTTCAGATGTAATGCGTCGCCGTGTAGCTGAGAAAGACAATATTGAGATACTGTTCAACTGTAATACCGAAGGCTTATTCGGCGAAGACGGTGTGGAAGGCGCACGTATAGTACGTCATCGCGGCACACCTGAAGAGGAACATTTCGATATAGCTATTGACGGTTTCTTCCTTGCTATAGGTCATCATCCCAACAGTGAAATATTCCGTGGCCAGCTTGATATGGATGCTGAAGGCTATATAAAAGTGGCCGGTGCTACCACTCATACAAGTGTGGAAGGTGTTTTTGCTGCCGGAGACGTAGCTGACCCCCGTTACCGTCAGGCAGTATGTGCAGCCGGTACAGGCTGTCGTGCAGCTCTTGATGCCGAGAAGTTCCTTATGGAACATAACGAGCTCTGATAAACTATCTTAAGGTAAATTATATCACCTTTCAAGGCTATGAGCTGGCTCGCGCCTCTCATAGTCACCAAACATCATAAAGATGAAAACAAAAGAAAGCAAGCAGCGTCATCTTGATGAGCGCTATCTGCGTATGGCAGCTATATGGGCTGAAAACTCCTATTGCCGCAGACGTAGGGTAGGAGCACTGATAGTTAAGGATAAGATGATAATATCCGATGGCTATAACGGTACTCCGGCCGGATTTGATAACGTGTGCGAAAATCCGGAAGGTACCACCTATCCGTATGTACTGCACGCCGAGGCTAATGCCATCACCAAAGTGGCAAAGAGTCATAACTCAAGTGAAGGTGCGACTTTGTACGTCACTACAAGCCCCTGTATGGAGTGTTCAAAACTTATAATACAAGCCGGTATAAGGCGTGTGGTTTACAGTGAACTGTATCGTATCTGCGACGGTCTAGAATTGTTGAACCGAGCCGGTGTCGAGACATGCCATCTGCCTTTGGAACATGATAAAAAAGATGAAACTGAAATCCTTGACTAAGAAAGGTGCTTTAGCCCTACTGCCTCTTATGCTGACTGTAGGTATAGCCGGCGGTCTTATAGCCGGCAGGTATATGGCAGTTTCACCTATGTCGGACAAAGAAACCAAGCTGCATACTATACTCGGAATGATAAACGAGCAGTATGTGGACAAAATAGATGTTGACAGTCTTCTGGAAACTATTTTTCCTGATCTGTTATCTTCGCTTGATCCTCATTCAGCCTATATCCCTGCCAGTGATCTTACGGCTGTGAATAACGAGCTTGAGGGGTCATTCAGCGGAGTAGGTATAGTATTTCAGATAGTTGGTGATACTGTACAGGTTATAGAAGTCGTTCCTGACGGACCGGCTGAGAAGGTCGGTATGCTGCCCGGCGACCGCATACTGAGTGCCGATACTGTAGTATTAGTAGGGCCGGACGTCAGCAATGACAAAGTATTCAGTACGCTACGAGGCAAAAAGAATACTAAGGTAAATCTGAAAGTGAAACGCAGTAATTCACCTACGCCATTCGAGCTTGAGGTGATACGCGGTGACATACCTGTCAAGTCAGTAGACAGCCATTATATGTTGTCAGAAAATACGGGCTATATCAGAGTGAATAAATTTGCCCGTAACACATATAATGAATTCATCAATGCTCTTGATGACCTTAGTGCTGACGGAGCCGATAACTTTGTGATTGACCTGCGTAATAATCAAGGCGGCTTTATGGACCAGGCTATATATATGGCTAATGAATTTCTGCCACCCGCCAGAATGATAGTATATACACGCGGCCGTAATGCAGAAAACGAGACTGTTGCTATCAGCGACGGTCG
>CAMWVA010000054.1 GCA_947177575.1 uncultured Porphyromonadaceae bacterium
AAGTTTTACTTCTGTGATTCTCATAGCTGTATCTTACCTTGACAACATACAAAAATCGTGCCAACATATATACATTAATTTTTAGTGACTACTTATTTCATATCTCTTCTGATTATGATGACAAGTATTGTCACACAAGCTCAGAAGCTGGAAATGCAATCTGACGGAATAGTAAGACTTTCAAAAATAGAAGTCTATCCGGAATATCTTGAGCAATACCTGCAATATGCGCTTGAAGTCGGTGAAGTTTCATTGCAAACAGAGCCGGGTGTACTTACAATGTATCCCGTTGCTGATAAGGATAATCCGTGCCACATTACTATCCTTGAGACATACGCCAGTGAAGAAGCCTACAAAAACCACATAGCTTCACACCATTTTCAAAAATACAAACAGGGTACACTTCACATGGTCAAAACACTTGTTCTGACCGACGTAACCCCACTGAATCCTACCAACCAGCTGATTAACATAATTAAGGTGAAAGAGAATTAATACGTCGGAGCCCCTGCTGCTGCGAGATGTAGCGGACAGGGTCTTAATATTTACAGTAATTATGGTAATTTTATATTGAAAAAAGGTACTTTCTAAAGGGAATGTAAAAGCGTTATAATTATAAATAAAGTACGAATTAGCAACTTAAATAATCTCTGAATAGAAGATGGAATTATCAAAAATAAAATCGCCTGCCGATTTCCGCAGTCTGAAAATTGATGAACTGAAAGACCTTTGCGACCAGTTGCGCAAGACATTCCTTATAAAACTCTCCAATCACGGAGGCCATGTCGGCCCGAATCTCGGTCTTGTTGAAGCAACTGTAGCCCTGCATTACGTCTTTGATACCCCCAAAGATAAGATAGTCTACGACGTTTCTCACCAGACATATATACATAAAATGCTGACAGGACGTATCGAAGCGTTTCTTGACCCAGCAAAGTATGATGAAGTCACTGGCTATACCAATCCTAAGGAATCTGAATACGACCTCTTTACAATAGGTCATACCTCAACTGCTGTCAGTCTGGCGAGCGGTCTGGCTAAAGGACGTGACCTTCAGGGAGAGCACTATAATGTAGTAGCCCTTGTAGGCGACGGTTCATTGAGTGGTGGCGAGGCTTTCGAAGGACTTGATGAGGGTGCTACACTCGATTCAAACTTTATAGTGATTGTCAACGATAATAATATGGCTATTGCCGAAAATCACGGTGGTCTGTATGGCAATCTTGCTCTATTACGTCAGACCGACGGCAAAGCCGAAAACAATTATTTCAAAACACTCGGTTACGATTACATCTATGTTGGCGACGGTAATGATGTCGTCGCTCTGATTGAGGCTTTCCGCAAAGTCAAAAATACAGATCACCCGGTAGTAGTACATATTCATACAGACAAGGGGCACGGTTATAAACCGGCTGAAGAAAATAAAGAAGCTTTCCATTTTTCCGGTCCGTTTGACCTCGAAAGCGGTCGTCCTAAATTTGAAGACAATAGCGAAAGCTACGATGAAATCTTTGCCCAGGAGATGTTAGCTGAAATGAAAGCTGACCCTAAGGTATGTGTTCTGACTGCTGCCACTCCCGGAGTGTTAGGTTTTAGTCCGGAACGCAGAAAAGAAGCTGGACGACAGTTTATCGACGTAGGTATTGCCGAACAGGAAGCTGCTGCTATGGCCTCAGGTATAGCTGCAGCCGGCGGACGTCCTTGTTTCGGAGTAGTCAGCTCATTCATACAACGTGCATACGACCAGCTTTCACAGGATATTTCAATCAACGGTACACCGGTAGTGCTCAATATCTTCTACGGTACCGTATTAGGTATGAACGATGTCACACATCTCGGCTGGTTCGACATTGCTCTTATCTCTAATATCCCCGGTTGGGTATTCCTTGCACCAACCAATGTTGAGGAATATCTTTCTATGCAGCGCTGGGCAATGGCACAGACCGAATATCCTGTGGCTATAAGGATTCCGGGTGGTGAAGTACGTCATGCCGAAGGCGGTGTACAGACTGATTGGTCAGACCTCAACAAATTCAGCATCGAACATAAAGGTAACGAAGTTGCTATCATCGGCGCAGGTACTTTCTTCCCACTTGCCCAACAGGTAGCTGACCTTCTCGCAAAAGAAGGCATTGAGGCTACTGTAATCAATCCCCGATACCTGAGCGGACTCGACACCGATATGCTTGACAGTCTGAAGAAAAACCATCGTCTTGTCATAACTATTGAAGACGGCATCCTCGACGGAGGTTTCGGCGAAAAGATTGCTCGTTACTATGGCACCAGCGATATGAAAGTAGCCAACTATGGTCTGGCCAAGAAATTCGCTGACCGCTATGACTACAACCAGTTGCTGACCGCCAATCGCCTTACCGCTCCTCAGATAACCGAGGACGCCCTCAGCCTTCTGAAGTAAATCCCTATCATCTTTCTCTCCTTAAAATATGAGTAATTGATAACAGAGCATGTCTGAGAACTGAAACAAGTTCTCAGACAGGCTCTGTTATCAATTAGCGATATTTTATAAACTACTGTTTCACCATAGTATTATTGTATATCCTCATCAAAAACATAGAATACCATTTACAGATTCAGTCATCAGGGTTAATTTTCGAGAAGTGATGTAGTAACACGGTCTACCAGATAAGCAATTGAACGGTAAGGAACTCCTGAATTAGTAGTAAGACCGATTTCGCATGTACGTGAATTGGAAAAGCCTTCCTTCACTCCGGCCTGCTCAATCTGTTCGCGAAGATGTCTCAATGCCCACTCATTGAGCTCAGGATGCGTAAAACCTTTGTCACCTGCGAATCCGCAGCAGCCCACTTGCTCCGGTACCAGTACTTTCGTACTACATTTCTTAGCCAGTCCGATGATTTTATCTGTCAGACCCATCAGACGAGACGAACAGGTTACATGTACTGCTACAGGCGTATCTACGGGCTGAAACTTAAGATACGGGACAAGAAAATCGGCTATAAATTCCGCAGGTTCATACAGTCGCAGACTTTTGATATGCTGACGCATACGATGCAGACACGGACTTTGGTCACATATAACAGGCAGCGTACCTCCTTCCGAAGCCTCTATCAATGCCTTCTCCAGTTCGGCAGTCTTACTGTCAGCGATGTCCGGCATACCTTTACTTTCCCATATCATGCCACAGCATAGATTTTTCATTCCTTTAGGAAATATAACTTCATATCCGGCTTTCGCACAAAGTTCCACCATTGTCTCCACAAGCGGCTTTAACTCTTTTTCGTTTTTTGTAGTCTCGGGTGATATTCCCATAGTACGGTTTATACACGACGGGAAATATACTACTTTCCTTTTACCACTGTATAACTTTTTATCCTTATGCCTGTATGATTTGGGCAATGAAGGTGTCCACAGAGGCATACCTGCCTTATGCAGCATCTTTCCTACTGAAGTAACGCCTTTATGACCTATAACTTTGCGGGCTATATGAGCTGTATCAAGAGTAAGACGCAAAGCGCTCTGGATTTCCGGTAAATGTCCGGCAGCCCATTTTCCGGTTTTATATCCTACCGAACCGGGTTGCATACCGGCTTCTCTGAGTTTATGGGTCAGTTCACCGGTATTGATACCCATAGGACATGAGGTGCTACACAAGCCGTCGGCAGCACATGTCTCCTCACCTAAATACTTATAATCCTTAACAAGTTCTTTCAGACGTATCGGATTCTCGCCACTCTTACGCATACTTGCAATCTCACGCTGAGCCACGATTCGTTGACGTGCAGAGAATGTCAGACCGCAGCTTACGCAGTTTATCTCGCAAAAGCCACATTCTATACACTTATCCACTATTTCGTCCATAAGCGGCAGAGGTTTAAAACCGCGTATGTAGCATTTGGGGTCATCGTTAAATATCACTCCCGGGTTAAGCAAATTATCTGGGTCGAAAGCACGTTTCAGCTTTTTCATTATCTCGAAAGCCTTAGTGCCCCATTCTTTTTCTACGAAAGGCGCCATATTACGTCCGGTACCGTGTTCGGCTTTAAGAGAACCGTCGTACTTATCTACCACGAGTTCCACTATCCTTTCAATCAGATGGCTATATTTATCTACATCAGCCTGTGAATCGAAAGCCTGAGCTATCACGAAATGATAATTTCCCTCAAAAGCATGACCATAGATACAAGCGTCATTATAGCCACATTCCTCTATCAAAGCTGCGAGTTCGACAGTAGCCTGCGGAAGATCGTCGATATAGAAAGCCACATCTTCTATCAGTGAAGTAGTG
Organism: uncultured Porphyromonadaceae bacterium; assembly: GCA_947177575.1. Classification (GTDB taxonomy): domain Bacteria; phylum Bacteroidota; class Bacteroidia; order Bacteroidales; family Muribaculaceae; genus Lepagella. Next base: position 4,268 of record CAMWVA010000054.1, read on the forward strand.
CCAGGGGGTCGTGTACCTCCTACAGCCGGGAATACACCTGAGCGCATCTTCCACAAAGCAGCACTCTCTGCAGGGTCTGATGTGAAATTCACCGGTTTGAACAAGTCATATTTCTCCAATACGTTCTCTATTGAAGCAATACCCTTACGTAAGTTTTCCTGCGTATCGGCACGGGTCTCGATAAGCAAAGCGGTAAGATTGTCGCCGGTAGTGTCATTGACAGATTCAAGTGACTTACGGTCAAGCAGTTCACAACTGTAAACCTCCGGAGCGTTCTTCTTCAGTTCCACTACAGCTTCACAGGCAGTGCGCATATCGGCGAAGTATGCCATGCCGGAGGCTGTAAAAGGTAATAACGGAGTAGTGGCCACAGTAACCTCACTCATAAAGCCCAGAGTTCCTTCCGAACCCACCATCAGATGAGCCAGTATTTCCATAGGGTCATTATATGCTACAAAGGGACGAAGATTCAGACCCATAACATTCTTGATAGAATATTTCTTGTTTATACGGGTACACAAGTCCTTATCTGCACGTATCTCATCGCGTATTTCCGCTATATGATTTAGCAATTCACGCTCACGAGCGGAGCCCGAAGGGTGTGCTGTGTCAATCACTGTACCGTCGGCAAGCACTATCCGCATTGATTTCAGTATCTTGTCGGAGTTAGCATGTGTACCGCAGTTCATACCGGAGGCATTGTTTATAACTATACCTCCTACCATAGCCGATGCTTTCGACGCCGGGTCCGGTGAAAAAATTTTTCCGTAACGACGCAGAATCCGGTTGACTCGCTCACCTGTGATACCTGGTTGTAGAGTAATAGTGGCGGCATCGTTTGATAACTTAAAGTTTTCCCAACCTGTCGAGGCCACAATTAATACCGAATCAGTTACCGCCTGTCCTGAAAGACTTGTTCCGGCTGCACGGAAAGTAACAGGTATTTTCTGTGCTGAAGCAGCCTTAAGTACGTGTTGAATTTCCTTCTCGTTGTTTACCCGTACCACTACTTTAGGTATTCTACGGTAAAAACCAGCGTCTGTACCCCATACCAAACGGCGCAGTTCGTCAGTATAAATCCTTTCAGGGGGGATTATACTTCTTATATCATTTATAAATTTTTCCATACTTGCCCTTCTATCGTCACTTGACAAAATATTATTAAGAAGTCCTCTTTGCGCATCAGCCGGTAAGTAATACAGAACAGACTATTCACAAAAATGACAATTCTATCTTCTTAATTACTACAATAGTACAAAAGTAGATAAATTTAGTGAGAGTATATACCGAAAGACAAAATTTTCTTCTTAAATTGGTATTATAATACATTTATACTAACTTTGCAATTAATGTCTGACGAAGTACAGTTTCATTAAAACAGAAGCTTTTAACTTTAATAGACCCAAAAAAATTCATTATCTTTGTGGAAAATTCTGATATAGAAGCAAACTAATCAATATAATACTTGAAATAATAGTTTGTTAAGTCAGATATGTATCTAAGCGATACTTTTAGCTAAATTATTTAAAAAAAACTGTCATGAATCATAGTATAAGGTATGATTATCGGCGTCTGCTCTCCTTTACATTTGTGACAGTATTCACTCTGTCTCTCTTTGTTTTATTCTCATGTAAAAAAACAGAGACAGATAAAACTGCCGAAAGTAGGGCTTCTCTAAGACAAGTGCTCTACGTTCAATCGCTCTATAATAATCATCCAAACGAAAACATAGTACCGCAGATAACAGGTGTAATCGACAGTATGAGGAATATCGGTCGCACTCCGTATTATTTTGCTGCTGTCAATGTTTTAATTGACCGTCTGTTTTCCGACGGACGTTTCGCGGAAGCCGATTCCTTAGCAGTCAGAATGGAAGAAGAAGCCCTTGAAGATTGTGATTCTCTTTCAATGGCAATGGCAAAGAGAGTGAGGGCACAGATGTTTTATAAGCTTTCCCAACCTGAACGTGCATTGAAGGAACTTGAACCTGCCGGTTCCTATATATCAAATCCGTATCGATCCGGCTCCGATTTCGGAACAGCCACCAGCATACAGGAATGGCTATGGATTATTTCCCGTGAACTTGGCGACACTGTTAATATGAATAAAGCCGGGCTGGCCTATGCACGTATGGTTGAAGATTACAGCACATTAAATAATTGGAATGATACAACAGGTCATTATCCCGTAAGTGCATTAGCTTTCAAAGCAGAGAAGGCATTTTCAAAAGGAGATATGCAACGTGCGAAAACATTGCTCGACAGCGCAAGTTTAAGAATCCTGCCCACCCTACCTGCCAGAGCATACGAACATCTTTATGCCGTCAGATGTATGGTAAGAGCCGCAGACTCCAATTGGGAGGGAGCAATTGCAGATACCGACACTCTTCTCAACACACATAAGGATTTTCCTTGGTTCTATCTCAAGGACCTTCTTCTTAAAGCGGAAATATTGAATATGGCAGGAAAACATGAGGAAAGTGCCAAAACATATTCAAAGTATATTACTTTTCATGACTCCCTGTCAAATAAGATAACAGATAGACGACTTCATGATTTAACTGTTCTTTACCGCACTGAACTTGACCAGGAGCAAAAGAGAGCTGACCGATTCCGTATATTTGCTTTCAGTTCAGTAATAATCTTGCTTCTTATACTGCTTGCTATTGCTCTTCTCCACGCTGCAAGAGAGAAAAAACGGAATCGCCTTCTTGTGGAACGTTTAAAGGAATTTGACTGTGCCACAGAGAAAGCCAGTCACATAGAACAAAAAGAAGACAACACGGTCCTATCTCTTATTGAGAAACTCGACCGCTATATGTTCATTTCACGTCCGTACACAAGTCCTGCACTAAGCCGAAAAGAACTTGCCGAGTTTACAGAACTGACACCAGATGCTTTAGGTCAACTTATAAAGAATGAAAGGGGAGTTTCTGTGCACACTTATATCAATTCTTTCCGTCTTGAAGAGGCAAGAAAAATACTTGGTTCCAATTCAAACGAAGGTATAGCCGAGATTGCAGTCAGACTTGGATTCGGCACTGCACGCACTCTACAAAGAGCATTTAAGGAGCGATATGATATGTCGCCCACACAGTACCGAGAAGCTTCAAGAGAAATTAGAACTTCTGAAAATCAATAATTTAAAAATTGTCGCATCTATACTACAATTTTGTCGCATCTAAAATAGTGTTCTTGGTAATAAAGAACACTATTTTTGTATTTAAAATGAATTTTCATGTTACGATTAACCTCATGTCTTTTATAAATTTTTTTAAACCGACATCAAAACGAGGAGTCATCTTATCATCGGATTTAAGGAAGAATTTATCCAAACTTACGGTGTTTGCTTTCACCGGTGTTGTTCTCCTGATTTCGGGCTGCAATGATGATTCTCCTTTAAATTCTTCGGAGGAGGATGGTATCGACAAATATATCGGCTCTACACGTGAACTGATTCTCGGTCCGGAAGCCATTGGTTTTAACTCTGCTTTTTTCTCCCTCACACTTGAGGCACCCGACGGAAGTATAATAACCCGCAACGGTTCTCACCTGCGTAGCAACTTGACATCAATCCTTACACTTTCGACGGGTCTTGCTGATGGTGAATATCGTCTTCTTTACTTTGAATATCCTATCTCCGATAATCCTCAGCTCGCTGACCTTGCCGATACTTTCACTACAACACAGTTCGGTCTCGGAAGTAGAATCGAGGTAAAAAATGGTTCTGTTACGGTTCTTGACAGTTTTGATGAAGAAATCGGTCTCCCCGGTAAAGGTACAGCCGATGAACCATACGAAATATCATCTTATAACAGTCTTATCAAACTCGCACAGATTGTAAACAGCGAGGAGCGGAATAGCCTCATAACTGAAGACACTCATTTCCGTCAGACCGGAAAAATAGATATGTATCAGGCTTCAAGGGAGGCTGACAAACGTTACGGCTGGCTACCCATCGGAGCCAATTCAGCACTCCCTTTTCGTGGCCATTATCACGGGGCAGATATTTCGACAATTATCATTGACCGTCCGAATTCAGCAGCAGTCGGTCTGTTCGGATACGTGTATAATACTGAGATAGAAAATGTCTCTCTGACTAACTCCGCAATCTCGGGTAATTTTGCCGTGGGTGGAATTGTAGGAGCTTCTATGATGTCAGGTGATGATCGCGGACTGATTTCGTTCACAAACTGCCGTGTATCAGGATGTGAACTGACAGGCAGCTCCGGTTCAGTAGGCATTGGTGGCCTGCTCGGCATGGTTGACATGCAGTCGAGAGCATATTTTCATGATTGTTCCGGTTCTTCCAATACTATATCGGGTAGCTACAATGTAGGCGGTTTGGCAGGAGGTGCCGGACTTTACTCTTCGGTAATATTCAGTCGATGCTCCAACTTCTCTCCTGTAAATTCCGATTATTCAGGAGCAGGAGGTATCATCGGCACCTGCGATACCATTCAGGCGGCAGCGTGTTCAAATTCCGGTAGAATCCAGGGTGCTTTGAAATATAGGAGTGATGATAAAAACAACTCCGGTATCGGTACCGGTGGCATTGCAGGAGGCGTCGGAAACGCTACTGTATCGGCCTGTACCAATTCCGGAGATATTTCCGGATATGCCGGGGTTGGAGGTCTTGTAGGAAGCTCCCGTGTAAAGGGAAGTGATTCGGAGGCATATCTCTATAATAACGTGTTATTCCGATATTGTAATAACTTGGCTTCTGTTAAGGGCACAGAATGTATCGGAGGTCTTGTAGGCGAGGCTCAGGCCGGCACGTATGCTGTCTATAATCTAAGCGAAGTGAGCGGTGAGCGATATATAGGCGGTATTGCCGGATGTACTTCCATTGCCGTTATCCATAATGCCATCAATTCGGGAAAAATAACAGGAAGAGATTTTACAGCCGGTATCGTGGGTAAGACTCAGTTCGGTTCTCTTTCTTTGGATCAGAATTACGGAGAGATTAACGCCTCGGGCTCAACTACAGGCGGTATAACCGCTCTTGCAGGCAATAACACAATAATTCATTATTGTAATAACTATGGAAATATTAATTCCACAGGTAAAGGTCCTGTGGGCGGTCTGGTTGGCGAAATAGGTGATCCCCGTAAATGGACAGCCATGAACACCGCTGAGTGTATTATAGGCTCTATGGAGGTAATTATGGGTTTTGTAGGTCCGCTGATGGCTGTGAGCGAACATTCGATTGCTGCCTTAAGTGAGATCTTGGAAGTATTCCTGCATATTTCGGAAGTAGCTACCGACAGTGCTTTACTTTTTTCAGATTCTGTTCTTTGGGCAATAGGATTGGGTGAAATGCTCGATTCAGAGGAACTTGAGGAAATTTCTTCTGAGCTTTCTAACGCGGTAGGTGAGGTAAATAATCAAATAAAGGAAGATATGTCCGCTCTCCGCCGTAAGAAAAATCTGACAGTGGCCGGATTTGATGCTTCATGTCTGACTTCAGGTTACAATAATTGCCTTTTCTCTACTCTGGATTTTTATGAAAGCGAAGGTGGGGCTGAGAAGTTTAATGAGCAAATCAATTTGGCACGCGAGGAAAGAGCAGAATATCTTGAACGTGTCCATGAAACTAACGAAACTGTTCATCAGGTCATTGCCGGTGTTTGTATCGTTGTCGGTACGGCAGCCACAATCGGAGGTTTGGTGGCTTCCGGCGGTGCAGCGGCTCCTTTCGTGATTGCCGGAGCGGTTACATCTATTGCCGGAGGGTTAAATGCTATTACCAAAACCGCTCTTGAATTTGAGGATAACGCTGTGATTATTTCCCAATGCGTCAATACCGGAAATATCTCTGCTCCGTCAGGATGTGAGACTGCCGGATTTGTAGCCAGGCTTCAAGACAAGAGTATTCTGCGCGATTGTCTTAATACCGGTAACAGCAACGGTCACGGCGACCCGTTTGTGGCAAAGAAGGGAAATGATGTAGAGATGCGCCGTCTGCTTTCTTTAGCTGATCATAACACATGGGGCAATATGTATTATCCTTCGAAATATGATGGAGTCGCTATCTGGTTCCCAAATGCTTCGTCAGCTGATGAAATTGATTACAATTTAAGTGGAATAACTCTTCTTAAGAATCATGAAGAAGTGGTCAATCCATCTACATATTCTTCGATTCATAAGAATTGGAAAGTAGGTGATGCTTCTTCTCTATGGATGATCGAAACAGGTGCTCAGGCTTTTCCTGTGCCGGCAAAATCAGAAATGCAAAAATAAGATAAAAGTATGAAGCTCAGAACATTCAATAATACTATATCAGGTTATATCCGTTATCTCTTTGTTGCTGCAATGCTATTAGGAGGTTTGCCCCTTCTAACCTCCTGTCACGATGAACCTGTAGTCGATACTCCTGACATTCCCGATGATGAACAGTCAAGGGTAATTACCTTCAGCCTTCCGGACGAGCATTTCTCTCTCGGCGACAACAATACTTCTATCGTTATATCTCTTATCTCCACTGACGGACTTACTCAGGTGTTTAACGCTGTGGTTGGTAAGAGTGACGGTGATTTGCGTTTTCGGATGTCGGTGCCATCTGATATATCTATTCCCGATGGAAGATATATCATGACAATGCGTCATGAGAACGGACAATACATTGCCGGGCGTCTTTCCTGTTTGTTTGAGAAGGAAACCCTTACTTCTGTAAATATCATATTACCTAAGTACATGCTTGACGGCTCCGGCACGGAGGATGATCCCTATATCATCGCAAATAACAGCGATTTCGAAATGTTTCTTATCAACCTTGCCGATGATAGCGAAAGTTTCGGTGCAGGTCTTAAATTCTTGCAGACCGCTGATGTCGTAGCCCCTAATCAAAGCAGTCTGATTCCGGGGCGTGGATATTGGGGCGCTCCGTTTGCCGGAATTTATGATGGGGGCGGTCACGCCATCACAAATATTTACTATTATGGAAATAACCGCGAAAACTCCGACTCAGGATTCGGTGTCTTTCAGAAACTTCTTGGTTCTTCCACGATTGAGAATCTTTCGTTGACGAATGTAAATGTCAGTGGATTATACAAGGAGTCAGGAATGATTGCGGGTTGCGTATCAGGAGACGTCGCGTTTAGGAATATTTCCTTATCAGGCCGTATTGAAGGTGGATATTCATTAGGCGGACTTATCGGAGTGGTACTTAGCGGTAATCTTACTATAGATAATGTCCGATTTATGGCAAGTGTAAGCGGCGATGACAACGTCGGTGGACTTGTGGGCAAGGTTAATAGCGGTGCCAGAATTATGATTTCTGACATATCGACTCCCGAGTATAATTTCTCAGTTACCGGAAAAAACCATGTCGGCGGTGTGGTCGGAGAGACTGCCGCTCCGGCGTCTTTTAAGAATATAAGAATTGACCACAAAGTTTCAAATGAGGATTCCGATATCAGAATTATTTCAGGTGCCGGTACAGGTACGGGAGGTGTGATAGGTGCTGTTACCAATAACACCAAAGGTATCGAACTTACGGACTGCTATGTGTTGTGTCCCTTAGGAGGAAATAACGCAAATGGTGTGGGCGGTCTGATTGGCTCTATAGAAGGTAAGGAGATACACATATCCAACTGTCGCGTATATTCTGTGGTTGCAGGCAATACATATATCGGAGGATTTTTAGGAAAAGTAAAGATGTCTCAATTGTCAGAAGGTGTTGTTATCTCCGGAGAAGATTTCTCTACCCGGATTGCAGTCGATGATGCGGATGCCAGTGTCTCGGGCGTTGACTATGTCGGCGGGTTTGCCGGTTGGTGGGAAGGCCCGATTAGCTTGGAAACAAAAATAAAGATTAATGTTCCCATCACTTCTTCAGGGTCGGCTGTAGGAGGTGCAATCGGCGGAGTCTATAACAGTTCGATTGATGCAACTCGCTTTCAGATTGGTCCCGGAGGGTCAGGAACTAATACTCTCCATATTTCCGGAAAAGAAGAGACAGGAGGAATTGTAGGACGCTTATGGAAATCGACATTGACTTCTGACTCAGGTTTTGATTTTGCCGTAGAGGGAGATAATGCCAGCATACCTAAGGTAGATCAATTTAAGCCGGCTTTCAACGGTGTAGTCACAGGCACTGAAAAAGTCGGTGGAATTGTGGGTTACGGCCTTATGGCCGAGATTCGCGGTGTTTTCTCTACAGCACATGTAACCGGCTCTAAGGAAGTGGGTGGTATCGTTGGAAAAATGGAAGATGATACTTATGATACCTCAAATGTGGAGGATTGCACTTTCAATGGAATCCTTGATTGTTCTGCTGCTGATAACGTGGGAGGTATCATTGGGCATTACCGCTCGGTCGGTCATGGCACTGTGCACGATTGTGTGAATTATTCTGACATAAAAGGAAGTGGTTCCGAGGGCGGGACTGCCGGAATAATAGGTTATGTATCTAAAACGCAACCCGCTGGTAACAGTAAGACTCTTGAAGTGAATTGGTGTGCAAATGTAGGTAAAATAAACGGAACACTGCATGTCGGGGGCATTGTTGGCAAATCTCAGGAGGAAGATTCAAACATTCTCAATTCAGGACCGGCCACGTCTGTTACCATCTCTATTTCAGATTGTGTTAATACCGGTGCAATATATGGAGAAGGCGGTTCATCTTCCAGTGCCGGAGTCGGTGGGATTCTCGGTTTTTCGAATTACCTCACAGGAGTGGCACGATGTGCTAATCATGGGGAAGTATATGGTCATAATGCCTGTCATGGTATAGGAGGAATTGCCGGAAGTATGGGTCAGGACCCAACAGGTGCAGGCTTAGTGACACATTATCGCAATGTGCTCCTTGAACAGTGTATTAATACCGGATCTGTCAACGCCGGTGCACGCTCTTCTTTTGTCGGTGGTATTCTCGGTTATCAGGAAGAAGGAGAACAAAGCAATGTGGAAAATTGCGTGAATCATGGTCACATTATTCCCAATCAGGATCATGACAGTGGCGGTATTGTAGGATGTGTAGACCATCTTACCTATATATATCGCTGTGTCAACAAGGGTAAAGTGGAACATGGAAATGCTACTATAGGCACTCATAAAAGTGGCTCTATATTTTATCATGATTACTTGTATTTCCTTGATGGAACCGGAAAAGGCTGGCCAAGTGCAACCAAATTAAGTTCCGAGCTTTTCACTGTTGAATATCAGTATAAAGGTTTTGACTTCAAAGATATTTGGAAAATGACTTCTGATGGTCCGATGCTGCGTAAAAATCGTTGGAATTATAAGTAAATACCTTGTAAAAGATAATTAACGAAGTAATTTAAAAACTTCTAATAATCAACAATTTAAAAAATTGTCGCATATCCTCGGCAATTTTGTCGCATCTAAAATAGCGTTCTTTGTTGCAAAGAATGCTATTTTTGTATTTATATCAGTTTTCAATCAAATTAAATAACGAAGTATCATGAAAGAGAACAATCCAAAGGAACCTTATGTAAAACCTGAATCTGAAATCGTGAATCTTGAACTTGAACAACCCATACTTAGCGGGAGTGCTCCCGATTTCGGTAATGGAGGAAGATGGGGTTTCTAACATAACTATTATGAAGTTCCAATGAGAATAAGAAGAATTTTTATGGTACTGCCGATTATGTCGCTATTATGTGCCTGTCAGTCGGAGGTACCTCAAGAGGATATTGTTCCCAAACGCGTCATTACTGTCAGAGCTTCGCTTCCGGAGACTGATAATACTCGCGCACAGATAACCTATGGGAACACGGAAATCGATAGAGAGATTTTCATGTGGGATGATAAAGATTGGATTACTGTCTTCAATATCTCAAGATTGTCAGAATGTCCTCTTGGTGTTCAGCTCGAAACTACAACCCCTAACATTAAGGGAAGAAGTGCTGTATTTGAATCGGTTAAATCTGTTAATCCAAATTTCGAAATTAAAGCTGGAGACATAATTTTTGTAAACTATTATGAGACAGAAAGAAAATATGGTCCAGATTCAATCTCTTTCGATGATCGTGACATTTTCACAATAGGAGTCGGAACTGAGGCAAATAAACCTCAGATGATAGTTCAAAATCCTACTGATTCATCCTTGAATTATATGAAGGCCAATCTGAGAATGTACGATATCGTCACAGCAGTGGAAGATGACAAAATTCCTGATCTACATTTCAGGCATTTAAGTGCAATTATGCGTGTCACACTGCGAAATGAAACCGGCAAATACATATATCCTACAAAATTAGAGTTTAAATATCCGGGTACAGAATCTTTTTTTAATACTACATTATACTGTAGTGTGGATACCGCTTCATCTAATAAGAGTGGCTTAAAGGTCTATACAGATAATGAGTTCTTTAAAGGCTCAGAGCCATATACAGATAATATAGGAACTACTATAAATGGTAAAAACGGTACTAAAGATATAGGTGACTCTATCCCACCGGGAAAAACGTATAACCTCTATCTATCCACTGTTCCGAGAATTGAAAATAATATAAAAGGGAACAGTTTAAGAATAGACCTTATAAAGAAGCACGATACAGATCATCCCTATTCAATAACTTTGGAAGGATTTGACATTGCTATCGAAGCTGGAAAACGGTATTGGTTTAATCTGACAGCTGTCGAAGAGAATGGTGAAAATAAACTGATGCTTACCTCTGATTGGAAAGCTCAGCACTCTGAACAGAACACAGATTAAGGCTTTGAAACAATACCTGAAAATCAATGAATGACTGTCATCTATATTGCGTAGGAGGGCATCTGTTTGCAGTTGAGTCGCAGAATGTAATACTGTCAGAAAAGGAGCTTGAATCATACGCTCCTTTTCTGACAGACTATTGTTCTGAAGGTAGCAGTATTTTTACCCTAACTATTCTTGCAGAAATAAATAATCTTCCGCACGTCGAAAACAAGATAACCGAACTTCAAGATGAAAACGGATATATGTCTCTGTTTTCATTACCTAATGGGGCTATCTCGATTCATCTCAGCACAAATACCGATGATGAATGTTGCCGCCTCCACATTTCTCAAGATTACCGAATCGCCAAAGCATGGATAGGCGGTACATATAGAGAAAGACGTTATGCACTTGACACAGCATTGATGCTACTTTATACATTTGCATCTTCTAAGTATAATACTCTCATGCTCCACGCCTCCACAGTGGAATATGACAGTAACGGATACCTGTTTTTAGGCAAAAGCGGAACAGGAAAGAGCACACATAGCCGGCTGTGGATAGAGAGTATAAATGGCTCTACCCTGCTTAATGATGACAATCCTATAGTGCGGATAATTGATGGTACAGTATATGTGTATGGATCCCCATGGAGCGGAAAAACATGTTGTTATCGAAATCGAAGGATTCCGGTCGGCGGTATCGTACGATTACAACAGGCTCCTTACAACAAAATCACTCCTCTGACTGGTATAAATGCTTACGCTTCTCTCCTACCTTCATGCTCCTGTATGAAATGGAATCACGAAATGGCGGAGGCCATTCACTCTACTATTAGCAAGGTTATTGAGAAAGTTCCTATCTATAGTTTTGAATGTCTCCCGAATAAAGATGCGGCAAAGCTGTGTTTCGCAGAACTGAGAAGCAACCATAAAGTATGAATGACATACGTAACATCGACAATGATATTCTTCTCAGGGAAGTATGTGTTCTTCTTTCCCAAGGTAAGACAGTAAAGCTTCGGGCAAAAGGCAACAGTATGCGACCTTTCATTAACGGAAGCAAAGACATCCTTGTTCTGACTCCAGCAGCTACTTTGCACAAGTATGATGTGGTATTGGCTCGGATTGACGGAAAAAGATATGTAGTCCATCGAATTATCGGAATCAATGGAAATAGAATTACACTTATGGGAGACAGCAACCTTTATGGAACTGAGGAATGTTCCCGGTCCGATATATTCGGAACTGTAAAAACCATTCTACACAACGGAAAAGAACATAGTCTTACATCTCCGGCCGCTCGCTTATACGCAATAGCATGGAGATTTCTTTTGCCATTAAGACGAGCAAAACAGAAAATATCAAATATTATTAAATAAAGATGAAAAAGATAAAAGGTCTCGTAATGAGAAAACTTGGATCAGAAAAATTATTAGTAGCTGAAAGTCTGGACTTAGTAGACTTCAACAAACTCATCTCACTAAATGATTCAGCAGCTTACATCTGGGCATCACTCCCCGCTACCTCTTTTGATACCGAAACCATTACAACTCTGCTCACCGACCGCTATGATGTCGATGACAAAACCGCCCGCAAAGATGCTCAAGCCCTAATAGACGTATGGCTACAAGCAGGCATAATAGAAATATGAAAGATATTTTGTATTATTTCTTTTAAAACCTGATAGTCCTTCCTTATTTTCTTCAAATAGTTAAAGATATAGTAATAAGCCATTTGACACTAAATCCTAAGATAGTAGCAATAGTGAAACTGACAAAGGTACCTATCAGTACATATTCTGTTAATTTAATATCTTTTGTTCTGTTTAGTTCTCCAAATCGGAAAGTACAATGTAATGTGCAAGTTGATCCGTTATCAAAGCTGGCAAACTTCTTCCTTTACAAGCTACTTTTACAAAGTCAATTGTAAAGTGACTGACAAAAATAACTACTGGAACTATCCAAAGAGACCACTCTGCTATAAATATATATGAAAGAACAGCCTGAATACCACTGTGAATACCAAGAGCAGCCAACCTTTTACCTATATCATCACTATACTTCATTTCACAGATTTTATCTGTCTGAAGCAAGAAGTCTCCGATAAGGTGTGCGGCAATTAGTTTTATCAAAATCGTAATCATACTTGGTATAGATGTTTATTTATTAGTTTTTCATATTGTTTTATATACGCTTCAATAAGTTCTTTCTTAGATGACTTTAGGGATTTATCCACCATCTGACGAGATATTTTAAGCTCCTTTGACAATTCTACATGATTCTTCAATGTAATAAGACTTAGTAGAATAACTTTACTTTGATTTTGAGACCATGAACTTACAATATCATCAGCAAAAGCAGTCAGTAGTTTTAATTCGTCATTTACCTCATACCATGGTGTTATTATTTCAAGCCGAGATTTATTCATACTATCCAGCAGCCTACCAGATAACCGATAAGCCTCGCCATCACTTGTAGATAAACTATCGGCTTCATAGTCCAGAGTACCTATACCAATAGCAAGACGAGCATCCAATACTTTAGATTTATGAATCTTATGACATCGTAGCCAAGCTCGTATAGCTAAAGCGCAACGTAGAGCTAATCCTAAATTAGGTATTCTAAGTTGGAAACTATCACCTCTAAAAATCTCTATAGATACATTTTGAATCGGAGATAACACCTCTGGAATCATTTGTAATGTATTGAGCATAAGCTCTCTTTCATCAACTGTTAATTTAGTGGAATTTACAATATCTCCAGTTATAATTGCACCTAATTTCATAGAATAGCTTTATTTTTTACAAAAGTAATTATAATATTTAATATATGCAACCTTTTTTAGTTGCATATATAGATT
>CAMWVA010000055.1 GCA_947177575.1 uncultured Porphyromonadaceae bacterium
GGGTCAGGCTTTCTTTCGGCCGAAGGTGGGGTCGATGTGGACGAGGGAGCAGACGGCGAAGGTGGGCAAGCAGCAGAGCATGACACCGCAGAAGAAGTTGAAGAAGCCGCGTTCGCCGCAGGGTGGCGTAGCTAATTCTAAGGGGGAGAGGAGGTCAAAGAAAGCTCCGGCGGCCATGCCGGGTAGCATCATTCCGAGGGCCATGAAGGCGGTGCAGAATGCATAGTGCGAAGTAGCGCAGTCACCACGGCTGAAATAGAGAAGGTAGAGCATAAAGGCAGTAAAGCCGAAGCCATAGCCGAATTGTTCGACGCCGACAGCTATATTGATGAAGAGGAAGTTGTCGGGTTGGACCAGTGCCAGCCAGCAGTAGAGGGCGCAGGGGAGAGTCAGACTCAGGGCCATAGGCCACAGCCAGCGGCGCAAACCACCGGCAGCTATGGCCAAACCACCTGTTATACCGCCGGCAAGAAGCGCTATGACACCGACAGTGCCGTTGACCCAGCCTACCTGAGCGGTAGTGAGTGCAAGACCGCCGGTTTCGCGAGGTGCTACGAGAAAGACAGGTACAAATTTTACACACAGGGCTTCCGGCAGTCGGTAGAGTAACATGAAAGCCAGTGCACTCACGATGCCGGGACGGCGGAAGAAAGTGACAAAGGTGTCAGCAAAATCACGTACTATGGTACGAGCAGTAACACCCGGTTCGGCGTGGTCGGAAGTAACTGAAGGCATCATACGTGAGTGCCAGAGAGCCAATAGCAGGAACAGTACCGAAAGCAAGGCGAAAACCATGCCCCACGCACGGCCTACAGAAGGCAGTGTCTGTTCGAGCCAGCCGGCCAGCATGACCAGACCCCCCTGTCCTAATACCGAGGCCACGCGGTAGAATGTGGAGCGTACACCTACGAAGGCAGCCTGATCGTGAGGTGTGAGAGCCAGCATATAGTATCCGTCAGCGGCTATGTCGTGAGTTGCCGAGAAGAAAGCCATAAGCCAGAAACACACCAGTGTAGATGTCAGATAAAACGGAAATGGCAGCAGAAAAGCTACACATGCCATACATACAGCTATGAGTAGCTGTATAGTTATGACCCAGCGGCGTTTGGTGCTGAAAAGATCAATGAACGGACTCCAAAAAGGCTTGATGACCCATGGAAGGTAAAGCCAGCCTGTCAGAAAAGCCATGTCGGCTTTATCTACTCCCATGTTGATATACATCAGTACTGTAAGGGTATTGACAGCGAAGTAAGGTAGCCCTTCGGCAATATAAAGCGTGGGAATCCATCGCCAGGCTACGGCAGCATCGCAGTGTGATACTGCTGCAGATGCTGACATAGGTATGTTGTCGTCAGACATAAGACTTGAAGATTTTTGTGTATGTTCAGATTAGGGAGGCGATACCCGTTTCGGCATATATACGGCGAAGTTCTTCGGCTGAAAGTCTCCGATAGTCGTCAGCACGAGGTGTTATGACCACACCGGCCATTTCGACAGCGCCCGGACTTATGAGACGTTTCGAATCGTCTTCAGCATAATAACATGCCGGTCGATGTCCTGAACGAGGCACTGCTACAGCGCGTAATAATCCTGACGAATCACGCCAGAAATAGGAATTGACACGACCGGAATCGGGTTGCCCGGTGTCAGGGTCAATACCGCAAGCATGTGTTATGGCTTGAAGTGTACGCATACCGTCAGTATCGGGAGTTATGACAGCACTCCAGAAATCAAACGGAAGGTCAAGTCCCCATGAAGATGCAATCTCTATACCGGGTCTTGACAACGGATGGTATTTCATACAGAGCTGCATCAGTGGCAGCTCTTCTGTAAGCACAGCCTGACAGTGAAGATGGTCAGGGGCCGAAGCACCTGAGCGGGCACCGTTAAAGAACACTGTCAGACCTGGCAGTGACTCAGCCATAGACGCCATTTCGAGAGGCATACGGGTCTGAGGAGTATGCTTGGTATTGACAATAGTAAAGTGGACCGGAAACACCGGAAAAGGATTGAGTAGAAGTTGCCAGCCTGTCATGAGAGGATAAGGAATCTGTTCAGGAGGCCGGTTGTCGGCACAAAGGAAACAAGGCCGGGTGCCGACATTACCGCTTGCATCAATCTTAGCTCCGGTTGAGACTATACGTGCCGGATTGAGCTGAATACCGACCGTAAGATCGCCAAGAGACAGACTTCGCCTTTCTGTGAGCCCGAGACGCCGATAGTTTTCGGCAGCCATAGGCCACAAGGCGACCTGTTCTTCAATAAACGAAAGATAATCGAACATGATAGAAAAGATTAATACATGCCGAAACAGAAGGTATCAGAAAGGCAGATCGTCTTCATCAATCCAGTCATTGTCGTCAGAACCGAAGCTTTCATCACCGAAGCCTAACTCATCGTCAAAGAAATTCAAATCATTACCGATTATCGGCATCGACGAAGCTGAATCGACATTATTGAGTTTTATTCGGGCCTGAATTTCCACAGAGCGCAGATAGTCCTTGTAAATCTGATGTGCCACTACTGCCTCAGGAGAAAGATCGGCATCTGAATTACCTTCCCAGCGACGACACAGATAAATAGCTTCATAGATACGTCCTACATAAAATTCACGGCTGACACGCAGGCATATAGCGTAGTCTTCGCCATAGCTCACATCAGGAAAGCGGCACACACGAGCAATGGGAGTATAGAAAGCACGCGGAGCCCCGAAGCCGTTAACACGTAAGGCATTGTTACGTCCGTTGCGGTCAGTCCACTCCTTATGGTCAATGATACCTTCTCCGATAGGGTTGAGAGCAAGATCTGTGAGACGATAACTGCCTACTACCATACCGCAGCGGTCGGTATGGAATTTTTCCACTATACGTGTCAGAGTATCGGGTCCGGCATAAACATCGTCTGAATCGAGCTGTACAGCAAAACGTCCGCACCATTCCGAATCAATCGCACGGTTCCAGCAGCCGCCTATACCAAGCTGTTCGGAAGGATGAGGATTTATGACGTGCAGGCGGGCATCATCTATAGATGCGAGAACTTCGGAAGTACCGTCAGTGCTGCCGTTGTCAACTACTATGACGTTGAATTCAAAATCGGTCTGCTGGGAAAGCGCCGAGCGCACTGCATCACCTATGGTCCGTACACGGTTACGCACAGGTATGACAACTGATGCCTCTACAGGAAATACACCCTCGTCAACGTTGACACGTTCCGGTTTTTCAAGCAGTCGTGCTCCTATAAGTTCGAGATAGAGGCGGAAAGTACCTTCATGCTGACGCTGCATGAACTCAGCTGACGCTTTAAGATAATCGAACTGGCGTTCGCCGGACTTACGGAAGTCTGACTTATCGACTGTGTACAGATATTCCGGTATGTGTACAAAACCGGCTATTGTTGACAGGCGCAGACGCAGCGAATACCAGCCGCCGTCAAGCGGCATAGGGTCATTGCCAAGATGGTTGAGCAATACCGATATTACGTGAAGTGTTATGGCAGCATTAAGAAAGACCACCGGTCCGAAGTTGAACGAATCGGTAACAGAACCTATCTGGTAGGGAGCAACAGGCTGGCGTATGAAAGTGCCATCTGCAAGGCGTTCGCGGTAGTGACCGTAGAGCAGCGGTGACTCGGTGTCAGCACCTATCTGTTCGATACGCTCTATGGCACCGGGAGCGAAATCAACAGGCATGTCGGAGAGAAGCACAGCCACATAATGCTGTAGCGGCGAGTCGAGAATCGCCTCGCGTAGCTGAGAAATATTTTCAAATCGTATTGGAGTCATGATGAAATCAGGATAGAAAAATGAGTGTGACTTTATTTCTTGAGGAAGTCAAGTAACTGACGCATCAGATTGTTGCGGGTATCAGTATCGGTAATTGACTCAAAAGGTATTGTGAGAGTGACCGTATTGCTTTTACCGTTTGTGTGGAGTACACCGACAGGAGTGTCAGTAGCACCGGCTGTCATAGCCACCGCTGCATTAATAGCGTTAGCCGGGGCAATGCCGTCGGGCAGTTCTACTACATAACAGTCAGAGTTAAGTGTGGCTGAATAAGCTACTGAGCCCTTAGCGAGATTTGTACCCATAGCACCACCTACTACACGCGCATATCCTGAAGGTACCACAGGGTCTGAAGACGGTACTATGCCTAATACTTCCTGTCCGAATGAACGGTCTGCCGATGATGAACGCATACCGAACAGTTCGTCGGCTATATATTGTCCGCTGACAAGCAGATCGCCACCCTTAGAAGTGTAAGATGTCAAAGCCTTACGTAGAGGTTCTGGAATAGCGGTGAAACGTACTCCTGACATACCGTTACCGGTGACAGTGGCTTTTTGCTTACCGAGTATGAGGTCTACCACCGGATAGTTGTCAAGACGGACAGAACCCTTCTCAACGGCTGATGCACTGGCTGATACAAATCCCAGTCCGGCAGCCGCTATCGAACGACCATGCAGATAAGGATAATCAAATGTATTGCCGGCTATAACCTGTGTGGCATAATTGCTTTCGCTGCGTCCGTGATTGTCAGTGCCACGCCGCATTTCAGTCTGGTGTCCTGTGAAGGATATATCTTTGATGTAAGGCACACCGAAATCGAACATAGAGGAGAAACCGGCATTGCCATCAGAATTGATTTCGCCCGGACCTGCCACACGTGTAAAGCCATTGATAACAAGCATCGGCTCTGAACCGTCAGGCGCTTCGCGCAGTGCTAACACTTCGCTCGGGAAAGCACGACCGCCGTCATTGGCTGCAATGATACGATAGGAATGAAGGTCATGGTCCTCGACTTCAAGTTTGAAATGTGTCTCATGAGTATCAGCGAGATAATGCCAGCCCAGTTCATCATCGGTACGTTCCATGATGAGGTAACGGTTAGGCATAGCTGTAGGCTCCAGAGGGTCAGGTTGCGGAGCCCAACTGAGACGGTAATGACCCGGACGCTCACGAACAATCGCGAAATCAATAACTGGCATAGGCTGTATAACCACTTCACGGGCTTTACGTTCCGAGACAAAACGAGCCAAAGCCTTATATATGGCACGACCTACAGTGAAACGGAATGACGGATCGAGTCCGTAACGCATGTCGGCGAAATTCTGGTGACTCATGAGTTCGATAAGGGTGGTGGGCACTTCAGGCACACGCGCTTCGACATACGACTTGTCCCACATGGAACGGCGAGTCCATGTCGGTTCGAAAGTCTTACGTATATCGCCTGTTATCTGGCGCATCAGCATATCGGTGAGAGTGCGTGAGTTGGAACGCGGAGTGCCATCGGTGTATGAATCTCCATTGTTGGTGTAATATATTCCCAAAGTGCCTATGAACGTATCATCGCTACGTTTGCCTGCATCGGAATGAAGGGCGAAAGCCACATCTACCGGTATGCCCAGACCTTCACAGCCGGGCAATACACGTGAGCCGCCGGCGAGATAGTTGACCCAATGACCACGAGATGTATAGTCATCTTTGTAATCGTCCGAACCATGATAAGGCGAATAAACACTCTCGGGGAATCCAGCCCAATGTAGCCAATAACGTGCGCCTTCGACGAAGCGCGGCATACCTGAAGTGATGAATTTCGGAGCCGGACCCTTGGGACGCGACTGGTCGGAAACCGTATTCTCAGGACCGGCAGTGTCACCGATTATGTCGTCAGGATCGGTATCGCTATCTTCATCTTCAGTGCCTTCAGTATCATAGACAGCCAATGGGGTCGAAGGGTCATAGTATATATCGGCACGCTTCGGAGAACGAGCGATATTACCCATACCGCCGCCTATTTTCACGGCGTCGGCGGTAACTACAGTGCCTGATGCTCCTTCAGTGAGATTGGATAGAACTACAACCGGCTCTGACTCGCTGTAACCTGCTTCGAGTGG
Source organism: uncultured Porphyromonadaceae bacterium (assembly GCA_947177575.1). Classification (GTDB taxonomy): domain Bacteria; phylum Bacteroidota; class Bacteroidia; order Bacteroidales; family Muribaculaceae; genus Lepagella. The sequence goes on from CAMWVA010000055.1 coordinate 5,893, forward strand.
GAATGTACCGAGATATATCCATGTACCGCCACCCATAGTCTGGTTGACCTTGAAAGAACGGGAACCGCCTGAATAATTAACCGTGTAGAGAGCATCTTTCGAGCTCTGCGGAAGAGATTTGTAACTAACATATACGGCATATTCACCGTCTTCCGGAATGTCAGCGTACCATTCAGCTATCGAGACATCGTTGCCTGAGTGTGTAGTAGCTACCTGACGGTAAGTACCGTTCTCGAAGGGATTTTCCGTATCGCGGAAGTCAGGAAGGTCATAGATGAAACCTTCGAGCTCGCCTGTGGCCCATTTATGTTTACCGGAATGTTCGTGGTATGTAGTCTGTGAGAACAGCATACCATCGTCGTTGGTATCGTTGTCAACGATAACTTCGTTAGGATTCGGGTCACGCTCTCGCGGCAGCATGACGTAGGCACCTGCGTTCTCAAGCATCGGAACAACGTAGGGGAGTATATACCCCATAGTATAGACGTCCTCAACAGTTTCGAATAGCAGCGGACGCTGCCACAGCCATGTTCCGGATTCCGGTTTGTAATAGCGCCCGTGACTATGCCAGAGAGCCACTATATCACCCTCCATACCTTTCGTAGCTCTGACTTCAGGATTAACTTCAACTACGAAAGGAATATTGGTGCGGTAACGTTCAGGGAGCTTATCTACTGTGGTGATATAGTAAGCCAGCGGTTTAGACTTGACTGATAGTGTCACCGAGTATTTATGCAGCGAATCAGGTAGTGCTTTGGATATACATTTAGAAAGGTCATCAATCAGCTGACGAGTCACAGGCAGATAGGTGAAGTTCTCATTGAGACTTACAGCAGCCGTGCGATTTGTCGGCTCTGGTTTGACACTGTTAACACGCAGACCCCCCGGGTCCATAGCCTCGGGAATCCATGACAGCACGGCGTCATTAATCAGAAGAGTCAGCGGGTCATTTGAGGGCTGTTCCACAGGTTGTGCCGGTTTCGGAGTAGCTTTCTTGCGTGTTTTTACGCCGCCGGTACGCTTTTTAGCAGGAGAAGTATTTTTCTTTTTGCGAGAGGCAGTGGTGTTCTTAGACGAAGACTTTTTTGTTGTCGTTCCTGCTTTAGCTTTAGCTGCAGTTCCTGATTTGGTTTTTGCTGGTTTGCTTTTGGTACCGGTGGTCTTCTTGCCGGCTTTTTTTGCGGTGGTTTTTTTAGCCGTTGTTTTTTTAGCAGGAGCAGTTGCAGCAGTTGGTGCTGCTTCGGCAGTGAGCGACTCAGTTATAGCTACTGAAGATGCCGCTATGCCTAAAGCGAGGAGAAGGTGTTGTATGTTGCGTAAGTGCATGAATCAAAAATGGGAATTGAGAATTGAGAGACTGAGACACCGGAAAATAAGGTGCTAAAAGTCAGCCTGTAAGAAGGGGAGATGAGTTAAGAGCTGAGTAGGAAAATGTCCAATCTCAGGTGATGAAAAGAGAGGTTAATTTACAAAATTAACAAATAAATCGCTGTAAGCAAAACGAGAGTACGATTTTAAAACCATTTTACATTTGAAAGTATGTTAAGAACATAATTTAAGGAAGTAAAGATAGTATAATGTGGGAAATAATGGTTAAATTTGCAGTTGGAATAAACAAGAAAGAAACAACACGACCAAGAACTCGGAATGAAAAATATAAGAAACTTCTGTATCATAGCCCATATAGACCACGGAAAATCGACCCTTGCCGATCGTCTTCTGGAGCGCACCGGCACTGTGACGGGCAAGGATATGGAGGCTCAGGTGCTCGACGACATGGAACTGGAACGCGAGCGCGGCATAACTATCAAGAGCCATGCCATACAGATGAATCACCGTGAAGGTGGTCAGGACTATGTGCTCAACCTTATAGACACTCCGGGACACGTAGACTTCTCATACGAGGTGTCCCGCTCGATAGCGGCTTGTGAAGGAGCTCTGCTCATAGTAGATGCTTCACAAGGTATACAGGCGCAGACGATATCGAATCTGTATATGGCTATCGACAATGATCTTGAGATAATACCGGTCATTAATAAATGCGATCTTGAGAGTGCCAAACCTGATGAGGTAGAAGACCAGATTGTGGAACTGTTAGGTTGCGAACGTGAGGATATAATACGTGCCAGCGGCAAGACCGGTATGGGTATAGATGATGTTTTACATGCTATAGTAGAACGTGTGCCAGCCCCCAAAGGAGACCCGGATGCACCGCTGCAAGCTCTTATATTCGACTCGGTGTTCAATCCTTTTCGTGGTATCATAGCCTATTTCAAGATAGAAAACGGGCGTATGCGTACCGATGACTTTGTAAAGTTTGTATCAACCGGTAAAGAGTATCATGCTGACGAGATAGGAGTACTGAAACTTGATATGGACCCGCGTCCTGAACTCTCGGCAGGTAATGTAGGATATATAATCTCGGGTATAAAATCATCAAAAGAAGTAAAGGTAGGTGATACGATAACTCATGTTGACCGACCCTGTGAGAAAGCTATAGACGGTTTTGAAGAGGTAAAGCCGATGGTATTTGCCGGTGTTTATCCTATCGAAACCGAGGACTTCGAGAATCTGCGTGCTTCGCTTGAGAAATTGCAGCTCAATGATGCCTCACTGACATTTCAGCCGGAATCGTCGGCTGCTTTAGGTTTCGGATTCCGTTGCGGTTTTCTTGGTCTGCTACACATGGAGATTGTGCAGGAGAGACTGGGCCGTGAGTTTAATATGGATGTTATAACGACGGTGCCTAACGTATCGTATAAGGTATTTGATAAGAAAGGCAATGTATATGAGGTGCATAATCCTTCGGGCTTGCCTGACATCACTCTTATTGACCATATAGAGGAACCGTACATACGTGCCACAGTCATAACCCAGTCTGACTATATAGGCCCTATAATGACTCTATGTTTAGGCAAACGCGGCGAATTGGTGAAGCAGGAATACATATCGGGAAACCGAATGGAGATAACTTTCGATATGCCTTTAGGAGAAATTGTGATTGACTTTTATGACAAACTGAAGTCAATATCCAAAGGCTACGCTTCATTTGACTATCATCTGCACGATTTCCGCGAGTCAAAACTTGTAAAGCTTGACATTCTGCTCAACGGTGAGAGTGTGGACGCTCTTTCCACACTGACACATGCCGACAATGCTGTGCGTTTCGGACGCCGTATGTGTGAGAAACTTAAGGAACTTATACCGCGACAGCAGTTTGATATAGCCATACAGGCAGCCATAGGTGCCAAGATAATAGCGCGTGAGACAATAAAGGCTGTGCGTAAGGACGTAACAGCCAAGTGCTATGGAGGAGACATCTCACGTAAGCGCAAACTGCTTGAAAAACAGAAGGCAGGTAAAAAACGCATGAAACAGATAGGTTCGGTAGAAGTACCGCAGAAGGCGTTTCTTGCCGTGCTCAAACTTGACTGATAAGTACCATATAACTTTAGATACTATATGCCAACAAAACCTTTTCATTATCAGGAGATGTTCCCGCTGGGACCCGATACTACCGAGTATCGTCTCATCACCAAGGACCATGTGAAAGTCGAAAACTGGAACGGCCATGAGATGCTGGTGGTTGACCCCGAAGCACTGACCATACTGGCTAATGTAGCCTCACATGACTGTTCGTTCATGCTGCGTCGCGAGCACAACGAAATGGTGGCCAAGATTCTGGCTGACCCCGAGGCATCGGCCAATGATAAATTCGTAGCACTTACTATGCTGCGTAATGCCGAGGTAGCTGCTAAAGGTGTGCTGCCTTTCTGTCAGGATACAGGTACGTCTATCTGTGCCGCTTACAAAGGACAGCAGGTATGGACAGGCTGTGACGATGAGGAGAAAATATCGGAGGGTGTCTACAAAACCTATACCGAGAATAACCTGCGTTATTCACAGAATGCTCCGCTTACAATGTATGACGAAGTGAACACAGGCTGTAATCTTCCCGCCCAGATAGAGATACACGCTACTGAAGGCGATGAGTATAAGTTCCTGTTTGTTGCTAAGGGTGGAGGTTCGGCTAATAAGACTTATCTCTATCAGGAAACTAAGGCGATACTTAACAAGAAGACACTTGTGCCCTTCCTTATCGAGAAGATGAAGACTCTCGGTACAGCCGCATGTCCTCCGTATCATATCGCTTTTGTGATAGGTGGTACTTCGGCAGAGGCTAACCTTGCTGCTGTAAAGAAAGCTTCTGTAAAATATTATGATGAGCTTCCTACCAAGGGCAATGAGTACGGTCATGCTTTCCGCGATATAGAGCTTGAGAAGGAACTGCTTGAGGCTGCCCATAATATAGGTCTGGGTGCACAGTTCGGCGGTAAGTATTTCGCTCATGATGTACGTGTGATACGTATGCCGCGTCATGGTGCTTCTTGTCCTGTCGGTATGGGTGTAAGCTGTTCGGCTGACCGTAATATCAAGGCTAAAATCAACCGTGATGGCCTGTGGGTAGAGAAACTCGATGAGTTCCCCGGCGAACTGATTCCGGTAGAACTGCGTCAGCAGGGCGAAGGTGAGGTTATCAAGATTGACCTTGACCGTCCTATGGAGGAAGTATTAGCAGATCTGACCAAGTATCCTGTGGGCACACGTCTTTCACTGAAGGGTACTATCATTGTAGGCCGAGACATTGCTCACGCTAAAATTAAGGAGCGTCTTGATGCCGGTGAACCGATGCCTGAGTATCTGAAAAAACATCCTATCTATTATGCAGGTCCGGCTAAGAAACCCGAAGGAATGCCTTCCGGCTCGTTCGGTCCCACTACAGCGGGCCGTATGGACTCATACGTTAACCAGTTCCAGGATGCCGGTGGTTCGATGATAATGATAGCTAAGGGTAACCGTAGCCAGCAAGTGACTGATGCCTGCAAGAAGCATGGCGGTTTCTATTTAGGTTCGATAGGCGGTCCGGCTGCTATTCTTGCTAAGGACTCAATCAAGAATGTCGAACTGCTTGAATATCCCGAACTCGGTATGGAGGCTATCTGGAAGATTGAAGTTGAAGACTTCCCGGCCTTTATACTTGTAGATGACAAGGGTAACGACTTCTTCAAGCAGATTAAGCCGCGTTGTCCGATGGGTGACGCAGAAGGCTGCGCGAAGTAGTCCGAGTTATCCGAGTTATCGGATTTATCCGAGTAATCGGAGTTATCGGAGCGGTCGGAATTATCGGAGGAATCAGAGTAATCGGAATAATCGGATTTTCTCTGACAACTCCGATAATTCCGACCGCTCCGATAGTTCTGATTCCTCCGATTATTCTGATTCCTCCGATAGCTCCGATAACTCGGATAATTCTGATAACTCGGAGTAATCAGAGCTATCGGAGAGAGCCGCTTAGAGGCACAGGTCTCCGAGGCCGAGGTCGTGTAGGAACTCGTTGACGATGGGGTGAGTAAGGGGGCGGCCAAGTGAGGCGCTGCTGACATTAAGGAGTGTGCGTACCGGTCGGGTGCGTTCGAGCGGAACAAGTTCGCAGGCTATAACTTCGTCGAAGTCTGCTGTGGTGAGTGCTTGTGGTGTGTCGGTAAGACTACCGCTACGTAAGTCACTTATGTCTTCAAGACGGGCATAGCGCATGTGGCCGGCACTGTAGATGATAAGAAGTTTGTCAGACGGATTTCCGAGACAGGCGAATGCAAGCGGTTTGTCACGGTAACGGCTGTAACGGTGGTCACGGTCTTTCTCGTCGAATTCTTCAAAAGGTATAGCGATAGCCGTGCCGTCGCCATAGACAGCAACAAGGGTAGTGGTACGTTCGTGTTCCTGTACGGCTAAGGAACGGTAAGTCTCATACGATGCTTGCTGACTTACTTCGTATCCGTCGGTGCCATAGAAATGAATGAAGCAGTGAGGCACGACATAATTTTCTTCCCAGTCATGACAAGGATTAGGACGCAGTCGTCCTACAGAGAAGGATTCGGCAAATCGTTCAAAGGGCGTTTCCGTTACCTGTGCAGTCTTGGCAGTGTCATTGGTTTCAGGTTCAGTCTGTATGGTATTAGCAGTATTATTGTCAGCTGTTTCGTTTGTTATGAGTGAAGTATCTGCAGATGTGTCGGCATCACGGTTGCGGTCAGACATAATCTGCCGTAGTTCGGCAAGTTCGAGGGTATAGGTAGATGTGCCCTGACGCAGCCAGTAATAACCTCCGAGACTTACAGGGTCGGCACAGGGACGTATGGTCAGACGATAAACATCTTTACGGTGAGGAGCACGGCGGAACATATCATCAGCCCATACGCCGTCGATAAGTGAATTGATACGTGTGCCGAAAGCTGTGCGTATGTCGTTGCGTACACGCAAGTCGAAACGGTCACGGCTATGAAAATACTTCATATCCTCATCAAGCCCAGAGGCAACGCCATAATTGTTGACACCTATATAAAGTGTACCACCACTCTCGGAATTAAGGAAACCACAGATACGTTGCAAAATGTGGTCTCGCTGCCGGTCTGGATCCGGACGTAATGAATCAGCCGGGCAGATATAGCTTGATTTAAATTCAAGAGTCTGTGACTCCTCGCCGAATGTGACTACCGACGGAAGCTGAAGGGGTATTGATAGCAGACGACTCACCTCGCTGTTAATCTGTTCACGTATCTCCTGAGTGAATTTGAATTCGAGTGAAAGATTGGATAACAGAGCAAGTTTAGCCAGACGGCTGACTTTGTCAGATGTGGTAGAGAGTTTCCATAATTCGTCGTTGCGATCAGGATAATTAAAATAACTGAGTACCTTGAGCTGGAGAATTTCCTTTTGCAGACGTGGATAGTCCATATAGCCGTCCTCGTCAAGACGTAATGTCTGAACATCAATATAGCCTGAATCGAGGAATGTCTTGAGCCTGTCAAGAAACGACATACGCCGTTTGTAATAATCCGCTACCGATTCGTCACCTATCAGACGAGCGAGAAGGCGACAGAATGCAAGGTAGTTGAACATACGCACTTTTGACTCTTCAAGAGTAGCCACACGGTCAATGAGACGTATCAGTTCTCGTACGTTAGCTACATCAAGCATACTGTCCTGAGGTTCATTTTCATCGTCATCATCACTGATACTTTCCACACCTGATTCATAATAGGCGTTATATTCGGAAAGTAACCGGGCAAAGGCCTGGGTGTGAGTAAAGGCACAAGTGGGATCGGCAGGACCGATATAGCGACATACAATCTGTCCGCGTGATGATACGTGATCGAAACTGGCCTCGATTACCTCATTTGACTGTACTCCCGGGTCGTTAGCAGGGTTAAAGAGACAGAGCACAGAGTCGCCGTATGACGATATACCTACATAGCCAGGAGCTGTGAGGCTGTGCAAATCATCATAGTAGGCGTCAAGGCGTTTAAATAGACGACAGTCGAATACAGTTTCGGTATCGCATGTTTCACGGGTGTACTCACGCAGGTAGGGTAATAGAGTAAAATCGTAGTAACCGTCTTCACGCACTCTCATCACTTCGGCACGAAGACGCAACGGATTGCCCTGACTGTTGCGAAAATCGGTCAGATGAAGGCCCTCAATATTGTAAGGTACAATCTCATGTAGTTTGAGATAGCCTTCTATGTCGGTATCAATACCGGCCACGTGACAGAAAAATTCATGTCCGTCTTCAAGAATACTGTCAACTACAATATCGACCATATCGCCTGCATGGAGACGTATGGTGCGTGTACGATGAGGTTTGACGGGTATGCTTTTGAATAGAGACTGTTCTATATCGTCCCAGAATTTGTTGAGTCGCTTGTATCGGCTCTCATCAGCAGTGATGGGCTGTATGCGTTCACTGCAATATATCTGTATATCGTGCCAAGGGAGCAAACCTGCCGGTAGTACAGCACGGGGCTTCTGAGCGCTGGACAACGGCATCAGACTTATGGAACGTCCTGATACATGGAGTGCTGCGGCACTGCCCTCGAATGTCTGACTGCCTTGCATATCCGGTGTCTGGCGTATTGACGCTACCATTCGTTTAGCAAGACCGTTGAGGCTGGCCAGGTCGCTCCATTTAAAATCAGGAGCTGTATCGAGACGATCTGTAAGAGCTAAAAAGGCTTTATCCATGAGTTGTGTACTCAGCCATGGGTTGCCATAAGTGAGATAGCGATACAAAGCTGCCCGGTTTACACTGAGGTCATCCTGATCAGTAGGCAAAGTCATGAGTTGTTGCAGAGCCAGAACGAGCGACATCTTATCAATATTATCACGTCCGGCTATATCTTCGTATGAAGCCCGGTCAGATCTTTCTTTAGCCAGATGCACATAGTAAGCTAACTGACGTCTGAAAGCCGAACGGAATGGTTCAAGCATCCAGTTGGATTGTGACCCATTACGGATAATGTCAAGAATATCGGTCATCTTGAGATCGAGAGTCTCGGGTCTCAGGGTGAATACAGCCATGACAAGGTCGAGATTCTCTCCCGGGTTGTAAAGATAACCGCTCTGACGTATCTTGACCAATACGGAATTTATGAATTCTTCGTCATCCCCGTCAGCCAAAAGAGATAGAGCCTTCAGCAGAATCTGATAACGAGCTACTGTCTTTTCGAGACGTTGCTGGTGTTTGGCACGTTCGTCTTCATAAAGTGCAATCAAAAAGTCACTGCCTTCGAGAAGATAAAGGCCTAAGTCTACAATAAGCTGTAGCAAAGTGACTGAACGTCGATGCCGGCTGTCTTCAAGTGAACGGTCGATTAGATCAAGCGCCCGTAATATCCATTCTCCCTGACGAGCTACATAACATTCATTTACCATATCCCAATCGGGGTCAGATTCCATAAGGTTTCTGAGAAGCCGCCATAGGTGCGGACGTCCTGTAGCATCGCAAAGCTCATCGAAATCAAAAAAACGCAGACGGGGGGTATTAGCGTCAGTAACAAGTTTGAGGCGTAATCGGTGAGCATTAATATTTTCTACACGACAACGCACCATGTCGTGCGTTTCAAGATAAGGAGTGCCGGAATGAACTAAACGAAACAGCAGACCGCGAGAGTCTCGTACCTGATAGTAAGGTATAGCCTGATTGGTATGAACTGAAACTACACGAAAGGGATATGTAAGACCTATTTCATAAAATTGCTGTATAAATTGCGAATAGTCCTGAACAAGATAAATTTCGTCATTTTGATCGGCACGAGCCAGACATTTGAGTTCATTAGGACGTGGGGCGTTACGTTGAAAATCGAAAAGTTTGATACGGTAATCGATGCCTTCATATTCGACAATGTAGTATTGATTACGCCCTTCTTCAATAATATCTGTAACGGGTAACAGATAAGAATGTTTGTCCTGTAGTGGCATAAGACTTAATTTAGTTGAGTTTATAATTAATTTTAAGTGAATTTATATAAAAAGTATATGAAAAACACATTTGCACCGGTGTTAAATAAAATATCGGGGTAAACGGTTGATAATACGGCCAAATTTAATGAAAAAATGAGATAAATTGATAATTAAAAGAGTGAAAAATAGTTTTATGTCTGAGACACAGAAGGCAGACACACAACTTCGTTATGAAGTTGGCGTGTGTCTGCCTTCTGTGTCTGTCAGAGTATGACTATCAGCTCTCACCCTGGTCCTGCGGTTGTTTAGGCAGAGTGATATGTAGGAATAACCAGCCTAAGAATCCGGCTAACAGAGACCCGACAAGGATACCGAGTTTCGAGTTATTAAGAAGCTGTGACATGTAAGGATCGCCAGTGCCGAATGAAAGATTGGCTATGAATAGTGACACTGTGAAGCCGATACCTCCCAACATGGCTATCGAGGCTAACTGTTTCCAGTTAGAACCTTCCGGCATAGGAGCCCAACCGAGCTTGACACATATCCATGAGAAGGAAAGGATACCGATGAACTTACCGAGTACCAAACCTAAGATTATAGCCAGACTGACTCCGTGGAATATAGCTGAGAACTGGAGATCACCAAAGTAAATGCCTGCATTGGCGAAAGCAAACAGAGGCACGATGATGTAGTTGACAACAGGGTGTAAGCTATCTTCCATGTCCTGAAGAGGTGAAATGACTTTATCGGAAGCAGATTCTATTTCCTTGAGCCAGTTCATCTGGTCTTTGGTAAGAATAGTACGCGAAGTGAGGCGTTCGTCATCTTCATGAGCGAAGTAACTGATGTTCTTACGTATAGTCTTTATGTAACCTTTAGGAGCGAATACCGGTTTGGCGGGTACACAGAAGGCTATGAGTACACCGGCAATAGTAGGGTGTATACCTGCGTTGAGAAAAAGGAACCATATAAAGGCACCTATACCGAGATAGAATAATTTGGACTGAATTGAGAAATAACCACCTAACACCAGTATGCCGAGAAGGACAGCGGCAGCCAGCAGCATCCAGAAGTTGATGTGTGTGGAGTAGAAGATTGCTATTACAAGAATACCGCCTATATCATCAACTACGGCAAGTGTGGTAAGGAAAATCTTTAGACCGATTGGGACACGGTTGCCAAGCATAGCAAGGACGCCAAGCGAAAAGGCTATATCGGTAGCCATAGGTATGGCGGCTCCGTTGATATAGTCGGAGCCATGGCCGATGATGAAGAATATCAGTACCGGTATGCCCATACCGCCAATAGCGGCTACAATAGGAAGGAGGGCTTGGCGGAATGATGATAATTCGCCGACGAGAATCTCGCGTTTTATCTCAAGTCCTACGGAGAAAAAGAACACAGCCATGAGTGCGTCGTTGATGAAGTCCATGACGCTCATGGGGTGACCGTTGTGACTGAAGAGATTGAAATTGCCGATCTGAAGAGCCATTTCGTGGGTCCAGAGGCTGTTGTAGAAGTTGTGCAGGAATGGAAGGTTAACCACCAGAAGGGCCAGCACGGTGGCACACATCAGGACATTACCGCCGTTGGCGTAATTCTTGAGTGTTTTTCGGGCGGTGTAGAATACTTTACTCATAGTGGTAGGGATTGGGGGTGGGGGTAACGCAAGCTGAAGCTTGCTCACAGAACTAGGAGGCACATCGGGGCAGAGCCCCGGACGGGAACTAGCTTCGCGCGGGTGGGGGTAATGCAAGCTGAAGCTTGCTCACAGAACCAGGAGGG
>CAMWVA010000056.1 GCA_947177575.1 uncultured Porphyromonadaceae bacterium
GTGCAAATTTACAAAAAAGTATTAAAAAGAGAGGGGATGGGTTGGTAGGGAAGAAAAAAAGTTGTAATTTTGCAGCGGTTTTACGTCCGGAGAGGTATGCAGCCGGCTATATGAAGAGTAGGAGGTTAGTATGTACGGACGTGAATACCAGTAGAAATCATAAATATATAGTAACACAAGATGAATTGCTACGAAACCGTTTTCATTTTAACTCCCGTTTTGTCTGATGAACAGATGAAGGAAGCGGTAGTAAAGTTCAGAGACTTTCTTGTGCAGAATGGTGCCGAGATAGTTAATGAAGAGGAATGGGGTCTGCGTAAGCTGGCCTATCCTATCCAGAAAAAGTCGACAGGCTTCTATTGCCTGCTGGAATTCAAGGCTGACCCGACTATCGTCAAGAAGCTTGACACCGCTTACCGTCGTGACGAGCGCGTGATTCGTTTCCTGATTTTCCGTCTCGACAAGTATGCTGTAGAGTATGCCGAGAAGCGTCGCGCCCTGAGAGCAAAGAAAGCAAGTGAAACCCCCGCTGAGGCTCCTGTAGCTGAAGCTGAAGTAAAGCAGGCATAAACCATGGCAGCAAATAGCGAAATCCGTTACCTCACTCCTCTGTCGGTAGACACTAAGAAGAAGAAATATTGCCGTTTCAAACGCAGCGGTATCAAGTATATTGATTATAAGGACCCTGAGTTCCTCAAAAAGTTCCTCAACGAGCAGGGTAAGATTCTTCCCCGTCGTATCACAGGTACTTCGCTGAAATTCCAGCGTCGTGTAGCTCAGGCTGTGAAGCGTGCCCGTCACCTGGCTCTTCTGCCTTATGTAACTGACTTGATGAAATAATCATTTTAACAACGACACACAATGAAGATCATACTTAAAGAGAATGTAGCCAATCTCGGTTACAAAGACGATATTGTCGAAGTGAAAGATGGTTATGGTCGCAACTATCTTATTCCGCAGGGTAAAGCCATCATCGCTTCGTCTGCCGCTCTGAAGCAGCTGGCTGAAGATCAGAAGCAGCGTGCTCACAAGATTGCCAAACTCAAAGCTGATGCAGAGGCTGCTGCCGCCGCTCTGGAGGGTGTACGCCTTGTAATCGGTGCCAAGACAAGTGCTACAGGCACAGTATTCGGTTCTGTTAATGCTATCCAGATAGCTGAGGCTCTTGCCAAGTTAGGCCATGAGGTAGACCGTAAGATTATCTTCCTCAAGGAGCCTGTTAAAGAAGTCGGTGTCTATACAGCTACAATCAACTTCCATAAGGAAGTGGCTAAGGACATTGAGTTCGAAGTAATATCTGAGTAAAAGCTATTACAGCTGCTCTCTCACGATTTCTCCACAGAATAGAGTATCGAGCATATACCCCATAGCAGAGCCGTGCCATATCCGTTGGCACGGCTTTATTTTTGTGGACCGGGAGAAGGTCAGATTACTGTTTTTTTCTTAAATTTGCACTTTATATATAGTACAGCCAAAACAAACACCAATGAAATTCAATGTAGCCGGAAAGGCTTTCCAGCAGCAGCTGCAGGCCGTCAGCAAAGTCATCAATTCCAAGAATGCCTTGGCCATACTCGATAACTTTCTGCTTCGGGTAGAAGGCGACACCCTTTATATAACAGGTAGTGATTCTGAAAACGTGGTGACAGCATCACTTGAAATCATGAATTCCGAGGGTGACGGTATGATAGCGGCCAGCGCCAAGATACTGCTTGACATCATCAAGGAAATATCGGCACAACCCATCACGTTCTGTGTCAATGACAATACTTTTGAGATTGATGTGCGCTTTCTGACCGGCCACTTCAACTTTATGGGTGTGAATCCGCGTGAATATCCTACACGTACCGAACATGCTCCGGAAGCCTTGTCGTTCAAAGCCGCTGCCTCAGTGATACAGAAAGGTATTGATAAGACAATATATGCTGTCAGCAACGAACAGATACGCCCTATAATGACCGGTATATTCTGGGATATACATCCCGATGATATAACCTTTGTCAGCAGTGACACACATAAACTGGTTCGTTATATCAACAAAGAGTGTGCTCCCGGTATTGAATCGTCGTTTATCATGCCTTCAAAACCGGCAAGTATATTGCGTGGACTTCTGAATAAGGAGGACGGTGAGATAGAGATTACGATGGATACTAAAAGCGCCACATTCAAATGGGGTGTCTATGAATTGTCGTGCCGTCTGATAAAGGGTACGTATCCTAACTATAACCGGGTCATACCCACATCAAGTCCTTACAAGCTGACTGTAGACCGCAGCAGTCTTATCAACGCTTTGCGTCGTGTATCTCTTTTTGCCAGCAAGGCATCGAGCCTTGTGCGTATGGTGATAGACGGAACGGAAATCAAGCTATCATCGCAAGACCTTGACTATGCAACCAAAGCTGACGAGACTGTAGCAGCTGACTATCAGGGTAATCCGCTGACTATAGGTTTTAATGCCGTTTATACTATAGAAGTGCTGAATAACCTTCCCGGCGATATGACTCTTATAGAACTCAGTGACCCTGCCCGCCCCGGTGTGTTCCAACCGCTGGTGCAGGAAGAGGGTGAGAATATTGTCACTATCGAGATGCCGATGCAGGTGCTTGAATAAGCTGTACCACTCAATACTGAACACATGCACAATAATATAGGCAAACTGCGACTTGAGCGGCCGCTTATAATCTTTGATCTTGAGACTACAGGTACCAGCATAACCCATGACCGTATTGTGGAAATATCGCTTATAAAGGTACATCCTGACGGACATAGGGAGACACGTACACGTCGTCTCAATCCGGAAATGCACATACCTGAAGCCAGTACTGCTGTGCATCATATTACTGATGAGATGGTGGCACAGGAACCCACATTCCGACAGGTGGCGAAATCACTGCTTGAACTGTTCGAAGGATGCGATATAGCCGGCTATAACAGTAATAAATTTGATGTGCCTCTGCTTATGGAAGAATTCGGACGTGTCGGTCTTAATTTCGAGATAGCGGGACGTCGGTTTATAGATGTGCAGAACATATTTCATAAGAAGGAACAGCGTACGCTTGTAGCCGCCTATAAATTCTATTGCGGCCGTGACCTTGAAGATGCACATTCGGCTATGGCTGATACCGAAGCCACGTACGAGGTGCTGTTAGGACAGTTAGAACGTTATGAAGATCTTGTGCCTGAGGTAAGCTTTTTGGCTGATTTCTCGGCCTCCGGTCGTAATGTAGACCTTGCCGGCCGTATTATACTCGATGATAATGATGTCGAAATATTTAATTTCGGTAAGCATAAAGGCCGTCCTGTCAAAGATGTACTGAAACGCGAACCGTCATTTTTCGACTGGATGATGCAAGGAGACTTTCCTAAGAATACCAAAGATGTTTTGCGCGGTTTACGCTATAAGTATTTTAAGAAGTAATCTGTATGGCAACACACGGTAGTCTTGACGTACTCAAAGGCAAGCACATAGTGCTTGGTATCACCGGTGGCATAGCAGCATATAAATCAGCTATATTATTACGGCTGCTGATAAAATCAGGAGCAGAAGTACAGGTGGTGATGACTCCGGCAGGTAAACAGATGATAACACCGGCTACTATGGCTTCGCTGTCAGGAAAACCTGTGGTGAGTGAATTTTTTGCAGCCAATACAGGTGAGTGGCATTCACATGTTGACCTTGGTCTGTGGGCTGATGTCATGATAGTAGCACCGGCCACGGCGTGTACTATCGGCAAGATGGCCTCCGGAGTTGCGGATAATATGCTGGTGACAACTTATCTTTCCGCTAAGGAGCATGTTATGATAGCACCGGCTATGGACCTTGATATGTGGGCTCATCCTTCGACACAGCGTAATATAGCTACCCTGCGTGCTGACGGAGTCGAGATAATAGAACCCGGTAGCGGTGAGCTGGCCAGTCATCTCGTAGGTAAGGGCCGTATGGCCGAACCTGAAGAAATAGCCGCACGTATAGCTGCTTATTTCCGTCGTAAACAGTCAATGCAGGGCCGGCATATACTGATAACGGCTGGTCCTACGTTTGAAGATATAGATCCGGTACGCTTTATAGGTAATTATTCGAGCGGTAAAATGGGTTTTGCCATAGCTGCCGAATGCGCAGCCCGCGGGGCTGAGGTTACTTTGGTATCAGGCCCTGTAACGTTGGCTACTCCGGCCGGAGTAAAGCGTATTGACGTACGTTCGGCACGTGAAATGTTTGAGGCTTGTCAGGCTGTATGGCCTGAGGCCGACACAGCTGTTATGGCCGCTGCCGTAGCTGATTACCGTCCTGCCCATCCGGCTGATAGCAAGATAAAGCGCGAACGTGAAGGTGACATTGTCATCGAACTGGTAAAGAATCCTGATATAGCCGCTGCTCTTGGTTCTGTCAAACGTAAAGAGCAGTTACTCGTGGGTTTCGCACTCGAAACTGATAACGAGACAGCTAACGCATTTGACAAGATGAAGCGGAAGAATCTTGATATGATAGTGCTTAATTCGCTGCGTGACCCTGAAGCCGGATTTATGAAAGACACTAATAAGGTGTCAGTGATACGTGCCGACGGGACACGTATTGACTATGACGCTAAACTTAAGACCGAGGTTGCAGCAGACATAGCTGATTGTCTGGAACGCCCGGTCAATTAACGTAACAAAAATGACCAAAACCAACCACATAACCGCACGTGCAGCCCTGCTTCTGATTGGAGCGGGGGCTGCACTGTGTATGAGTCCTGATGTCTGTTCTCAGGAACTTAATTGTGTAGTTGAGGTCAATGCCCAGCAGGTTGAGAGCGGATATAAAAACACCTTCGAGACTCTCAAGACCTCGATGACAGAATATCTCAACGAAAACCAGTGGACCAACACAACATTCTCTCCTAACGAACGTATAGACTGCCGTATTTTCCTTACAGTGGGAGAATATGACGGAGACCGTGTAAAGGGTGATCTTCAGGTACAGCTGTCGCGTCCTGTGTATAACAGTACCTACACTACGACACTGTTCAATTTCCGCGACACTAAGGTGGAATTTGACTATAAGGACGGCGACCCGCTTACCTTTACTGAAAACTCTTTTGAGAATAACCTTACGGCATTGCTCAACTACTATGCCTATCTTTTTCTGGCCATAGACTTTGATTCTTTCTCGCCTCAAGGCGGGCAGCCTTATTTTGACAAAGCGGCTACGGTAGTGCAGATGGCGCAAAGTAGCGGTGAAATAGGTTGGCGTACATTCGAGGATACAAAGAACCGCAGTGCTGTGCTCAGTGCCTATACCGATGCTAATATGGCTCCGATACGTCAGATGCTATATGACTATCATCGTCGCGGACTTGACGAGATGGTGACAAGTCCGGATAAAGGCCGTGCTAAAATCACAGAAAGTCTTAAGGCCATAGGAGAGGTATATGATGTAGCACCTATGTCTGTGGCCTTATCAATATTCCGTGATTCAAAGCTTGACGAATTGGTCAATATTTATTCCAAGGCCCCGCAAACGGAACGCGATGAAGTGTTTCAGCTTTTAGAGCCTATATATCCTACTGACCGCGAACGGCTCAACAAAATCAAGAATCCCGAACAAAAATGATGTCATCACCATGCTGCAACGCCTGATTATCAATAACTATGCCCTTATTGACCGACTTGACCTGACTTTCGGGGAGGGTCTGTCGATTATAACGGGTGAGACGGGCGCCGGCAAATCGATAATGCTCGGTGCTCTGTCGTTGCTGTTAGGTGGCCGTGCTGACATTAAAGCCATAGCGGATAAGAGCAGTAAATCAATAATCGAAGCTGTGTTCGCAGGCGTTGATGATTCGGTGCGTCAGGTAATGGAGCATAACGGACTCGACTGGCTTGACGGTGAGGTGACATTACGGCGTGAGATAACTCCGGCAGGGCGTTCGCGAGCTTTTGTCAATGACACACCGGTGACGCTACAGGTATTGTCAGAGGTAGCACCGATGTTGGTTGATATACATTCACAGCACAGCAATCAATTGCTTGTGCAGCCAATTCATCAGCAGCGCCTCATAGATGCTTTCGGCGTGGATAGAGAAATTATTGATAATTATCGGGCTGCTTTCAGAGCCTACGCCGGAATGCGTAGCCGTCTTAAGGCTTTGAAGGAGGAGACAGCACGTGCCACTCAGGCCCGCGAGCTTCTGGAATTTCAGTTGGAACAGCTTGATAAACTTAATCCACGGCCCGGCGAATTGGCGAAAGTGGAACATGAGTTCGATATGCTAAGTGATGCTGACGAGATACGCGAGCGTCTCGGTAACGCTATAGGCTGGCTTAGCGGAAACGAAGGTTCGGTACTTAATGCACTTTCCGAAGCGCGTGCCGCACTTGATTATGTTGATTTTACTGTATTCGGCGAGCAAGTGGGAGAGGAGCTTATGGAGCGTCTGAAAGTGTTATCTATCGAGGCAAAGGATATATCCGAGACCCTTGAGCACTATATGGGTGGAGTCGAAGCAGACCCGATACGTCTTGCCAAAGTCAGTGCACGTATGAATCAGCTGTATGAAGCTAACAAACGGTTTAAGATAGCTGAAGATGACGGGCTTGTCAAACTTCGCGAACGTCTGCGTTCTCAATTTGACAGTATGGTGAATGCTGACAGCAATATTGAAGAACTCGAAACCGAAACCCGGCGTATGGGACGTGTACTCAAAGAACATGCAGAACGTCTCAGTGAGCAGCGTCGTGCCTCAGCCGTAGCCTTCGGAGCAATGTTAGGTGAGATGGCACGGCCGCTCGGACTTAAAAATCTTGTATTCGAAGCTAAAGTCGAGCAGGGACGTCTTACAGCCGAAGGACAGGATACGGTGACTTTTTATTGTGCTTTCAATAAAAATCAGGAACTTCAGCCGATGTCTAAAGTAGCATCCGGCGGAGAAATGGCCCGTATGATGCTATGTATAAAATCTATCATGGCCTCACGTATGAATCTGCCGACAGTTATATTCGATGAAATAGATACCGGTGTGTCGGGTGATATAGCTGACCGTATGGGGAGCATGATGGGCGATATGGGTAAAGAGATGCAGGTGCTTACGATTACACATCTTCCGCAGGTAGCTTCAAAGGGTGCTAATCACTACAAAGTTTATAAGGCTGATAACGAACTGAAGACGGTGACCTGTGTACGTCATCTCAGTCAGCAGGAGAGAGTAGAGGAACTGGCCCGTATGCTGGCCGGTAAGGAGATAGATACTGCTGCTCTGCGTAATGCCAAGTCGCTACTCCGTCAAAGCAAATGAAACTGTAAATATACAGTGTGGAGACCGGAAGATAGTCTTAAGAAACAGCAATAGATAATAATGGAAAAGACAGATTACATATTCGGCCTGCGTGCTATAATTGAAGCTATAGAGGCAGGACGCAGTATTGATAAAGTATTAATACGTAAAGATTTGGCCGGCGGAGAACTGGCACGTGAACTGAATGCCAAGATAAAGGAATACGGTATAGTGGTTCAGCGTGTGCCTTTAGAAAAGCTGAATCGAATTACTATGAAGAATCATCAGGGTGCTATAGCCCTGTTGAGTCCGATAGAATATCAGCGTCTCGAAAATATTGTGCCGCTGCTTTATGAAGAAGGACAGACACCGCTGCTATTGCTACTTGACGGTATAACAGACACACGTAATTTCGGTGCTATAGGCCGTACAGCCGACTGTGCAGGAGTCGATGCCATAGTGATACCTGAACGTAACAGTGCTACTGTCACCCCTGATGCGCTGAAAGCATCGGCCGGAGGCCTATTCTATGTGCCGGTGTGCCGTGAACGGGATATAGCCAAGGCTATACGTATGCTTAAAGAAAACGGTTATCATATAGTCGGTGCTACCGAAAAGGGAGCACGTCCTTATACGGAAGCTGATTATAAGGTGCCTGTAGCCATAGTGATGGGTTCGGAAGATACAGGCATAAGCGATGAGGTACTGCGCCTGTGTGACGAACTGGCTGCGATACCTATTTTAGGACAGATAAGTTCACTTAATGTTTCGGTAGCAGCCGGTGTGATGCTCTATGAAGCGGTCAGACAGCGATTAGGAGCAGGATTTATAAAGGAATAGATAAAAAAGAAGCGTAAATTTTGCGTAATAGCGTCTGAAAAGTTAAATTTGCACTCTCTAAACCGGATTGCGTATCTTTCGGGAGCCGTGTCCGGAAACCAAAGGAAAAAGAAAACAAGAGAAGCATAAAGAGTTATGATCAACCGAGTGCTGATAAGAATAAAAGTGGTACAGCTGCTTTATTCTTATCTACTTACTGAAAATCAGTTCATGCTGGAGTCACAACCGTCAGCGCCTACCAAGGAAAAGAGATTTGCATACGCTCTCTACCTTGATATGCTTGTGCTGATGGTCAGACTTGCCGAAAGGGTGTCCGAAAGACGCGGAGTGTACTATCCGTTGCTGGAGACACGCTTTATAAAGAAATTGAACGCCGATGATAAAATCAAGGCACTGCTAACCAAGTATGCCGACGGATCATTCCCAATGGAGGAACTTGTCGGTCCGCTGGCTGACAAAATCAAGGACTCGGGCCTCTATAAGAATTTCTATAAGGACGGTGGCGCCGAAAATCCTGCTAACGACGGTATATGGCGTGAGCTGTTCAATATAATCATATATCCTGCTGAAGAAGTAACTGCCCTCAATGAGAAACGCGAGCATCATACACTGCGTGGTGTGGAGCGTATGCGTAATATGATGGAGGAGACCTTCAAAAACTTCTTCGCTTCGCAGGATAATCTGTATGACGCTCTTAATACCCTCGAGACAAGCCTTAACAAAGCCCGGGAGCTATATATGAGACTTCTGGTGCTGCCGGTCGACCTGACTCATCTGAGAGCAAGACAGATTGAAGACAACCGTCATAAATATCTGCCTACGGACGAGGATCTGAATCCGAACATGAGGTTTGTTGACAATGAGCTGATAGAGCGTATAGAGTGTGATGAAAAGATAAGGCAGTATTTCGAAAAGCATAAATTCTCATGGACTGCCGAAGAGCCTCACATGCTTGATCGTCTGCTTAAAGACATAATGGCGTCGGAAGTGTATGATGATTACATGCGTTTCCCTGCTACAGATCTTTATACAGACTGTGAGTTCTGGCGCAATATATATAAATATGTGCTTTACGAAAACGAAACCTTCCTTGAGACTCTTGAAGATAAATCGGTATTCTGGAATGATGACCTCGATGTCATAGGTACATTTGTGCTAAAAACTTTCAAGCGTTTCGATGATCCTAATGCTGAAGTAGCACCAGTACTTGACCAGTATAAAGATGAGGAAGATGCACGTTTCGGTGCGGAACTCTTTACTGCCGTGATGCGCAATAAGGATACTTACCGCAGTCTGATACGCGATGCTGTCAAGCATACATCATGGACAGATGACCGTTTGGCTTTCATGGATGTGGTAATAATAATGACGGCCCTTGGCGAAATCCTTAATTTCCCGAAGATTCCGATAAGTGTGTCGGTAAACGAATATGTGGAAATGGCCAAAGTGTACAGTACACACCGCAGTGACAAGTTTGTCAACGGTGTGTTAGGTGCCATAATCAACAGACTTCAGAACGAAGGCTTTCTTGATAAGTGAGTCATTATGACACACCGATAACAACAATAACAGATAATAATACCAATCACAATATACACAGATGAATCAGCTTAACACTATCCTGCTCCAGGCACAGTCCGGGGGTGGCTTCAGCGGTATTATAATGATCGTGCTGATGATAGCCATATTCTACTTCTTCATGATACGCCCGCAGAATAAGAAGCAGAAAGAAATCAAGCAGGCTCGCGAGGCGCTCAGTAACGGTGACCGCGTGGTGACCGCCGGTGGGATACATGGCAAAATCCGCGAAATAAGCGATAGCTATTTTATGGTAGAGATAGCCCCTAATGTCAGCATCAAAGTTGACAAGAATTCGGTCTATCCTGCCGCGCAGCAGCAGCCCCAGACCAAGCAGTGATTTTTTCGTAGTGCCGACATGGGCAAACGTATAGACAGGATAAGACACCGTTGGGAGAGTATGAAGGCTTCAGGGAGTCTTCATAACCTCGCGGTGTTTGTCGTTTTTGTGGCTGTGGCTACCATGTTCTGGCTGATTCTGGCCTTGAACGATGATGCTCAGGACAGTTTTGACACACGTCTTGTAATATCGAATATTCCGGATTCTGTAACATTCATTAATGACCCTCCGACGCAGTTGCATGTCAGTGTACGAGACCGGGGCACGAGTCTGTTACGATCAGGTGTGATGCGTCATCCGGTGGTGCATCTTAACTTCCGTGACTATGCAGCCAATGGTATAATGCGTGTGTCACATTCCGACATTGTGGCCGCTTTGAAAGCTACCTTCGGCACTACGGCTCAGATAGCCTCGGTGTCGACTGATTCATTACGTCTGGCTTACACTACAGGAAAAGGAAAACGTGTGCCGGTAGTGGTAGTAGCTGATATAGTACCGGCTCCGGGCAATGTACTGGCCGGAGCACCGACTGCCGAACAGAAGTCTGTTCATGTCTATGCTTCTGACCGTTCTGTGCTTGACACTCTGACAAGGGTGTTCACACAGCGTATAGTGCGTCGCGGACTTGAAGAACCTACAGATGTCACTGTAGCGCTTCATCAGTTGCCCGGTGTGCGTATGGTACCTGATAAGGTGAAGGTACATATAGCTGTTGAACCGCTTATAGCCAAGGAGTCGCTTGTCAACGTTACGGCCCAGCATGTACCTTCGGACGAGAGTCTGCTGCTGTTCCCTTCTAAGGTGACGGTAAGGTACTTCGTTCCTATGAGTAAATTCAGTGACTACGAACCTGAGTTTGAAGTGGTAGTTGACTACAATGATATAACACGTATCCATTCGAGCCGTCTGCCTTTAATGCTTCAACGTTCGCCTAAGGGTGCAATCAATGCCGAACTGCGTCAGGATTCGGTGGAATATACGATAATGAGAGAACATATATGACCGAATTAGGAACAAGACCTGCCCTGATAGGTATTGCCGGCGGTATAGGTGCCGGTAAGAGTGTGGTGTCGCGTGTGCTCAGACTGCGTGGCTACAGAGTATATGACTGTGACAGCCGGGCACGCGACCTTATGGAGACTTCCGTCGACATTAAAGAGGCTTTGTGCCAATGGTGCGGCGATAAGGTGATTGGTGCTGATGGCCGTATTGACCGTGTGAGGTTAGGAGAGTTATTTTTTGCTGATACTGACCTAAGGTCTCGTGTCAATGCGCTTGTCCATGAACGTGTACGTGAGGATGTAAAGCGTTTTGTAGCTGAATCGGAGGGCGCCGCCGTGTTTGTAGAGGCTGCTGTAATGGCTACCTCCGGGCTGGCTGATATATGCGATATGGTGCTTTGGGTCACGGCTCCGGAATCTGTGAGGGTAAGACGTGCTATGGAACGTGACGGTATGAAACGTGACAGTGTGCTGGCCCGTATTGATAGTCAGCGGCATGAACTTGAGGCTCTTCAGGAACATGCTCTTAAAGTGGTAGAGGTAATCAATGATGATACTATATCACTGCTTTCTCAGATATCGCGTGTCACAGACTCGCTTGAAGCTTTGGCTAAAATCTGAATAAACAAATATACAATCAAAACAAATATAAAAGTACAATGCTAAGACAGATAATCTCAATAACCGGAAAGCCCGGTCTTTACAAAATTCTTTCGCAGGGCAACCGTGCTATAATAGTTGAAGATATAAGCACAAAACGCCGTATGCCGGTACAGGCACGAGACCGTGTGGTTTCGCTGGGTGATATAGCTATGTACACCGATGGTGAGGACTTGCCTCTGGCTAAGATACTTGATCGTGCTTATAAACATTATGAAGGCGCTACTGTAGATGTTAAGGCTCTCATGGCTGACGGACGTATACGTGATGAGTTTGCTCTTATTGTGCCTGATTTTGACCGTGACCGTGTTTACGATAACGATCTTAAGAAATTCTTCACTTGGTATAACCTGCTTACTGAAGCCGGCTATAAGGACTTCGAAATTTCTGAAAGCAAAACAAAAGAGTCTGCCGACACTGCTGCTGCTGAATAAGAGTTCAGTGTGCTGATATTTCCTTTCCGGAATCTCTGACTAATCCTGTCACTCCTTGGTATGGAAAATCGTGAGAAGCAGATATACCGCATTACCCTTGTGGGAAGTGTGGTTAACGCCGTGCTTGTGGCACTGAAGTTTGTGGCCGGTGTCATAGGACACAGCTCGGCTATGATAGCCGATGCCGTACATTCGCTGTCTGACTTTGCAACTGATGTGGTTGTGATAGGTTTCGTGCGGATGGCTTCCAAACCCGAGGATTCAGACCATGCCTATGGACATGGCAAATATGAGACCTTAGCATCAGTGATAGTAGGTATCATGCTTGTAGCAGTCGGTATAGGATTAGGTGTGGAGGGTGTGACGAAGACCATAGGATTCTTCAAGGGTGAGGAATTGGAAGTGCCTAATTGGTGGGCTCTCGGTGCAGCTTTGGTATCGGTAGCTTCCAAGGAGTGGCTTTACCGTTATACAGTACATAGCGGTGCACGCCTTAATTCTCCGGCTTTGGTATCAAATGCATGGCATCACCGCAGTGACGCTTACACATCGCTGGCTACTTTGGCCGGTATCGCAGGTTCGATGCTGTTAGGACCTCGTTGGCGTGTACTTGATCCGATAGCCGCAACATTGGTAAGCGGTTTCATTATCTGGTCAGGGTGGGAGATGATAAAGCCGGGTCTTGACGAATTGCTTGAGAAGTCGCTGAGTCGTTCAGAGCGGGCAGAGTTAGGTGATATCATTGAACACACCCCGGGTGTCAAGGCTTATCATCATCTGCGTACAAGGCGTGTAGGACCGCATCGTGCTCTGTCTGTACATGCTAAGATGGACCCTGAGCTAACTTTGAAACAGGCTCATGAGATAGCCTCTGAAGTGGAACAGCGTATACGTCAGCGATTCGGAGATGATACGTATATAAATGTGCACATGGAACCCTATAAACCGGAATAAACAGCTATACAAATAAACGAATTATCGGCTCTAAAGGCAGGAAAGCCTTTAGAGCCGATAATTCGTTTATTTGTATAGCTGAAATATATTACAGTAACTCTACCGAACGTTTGATGAAGTCGGTAAGAGCCTGACCTTTCAGGAGGTTGCTCTGAAGAAGAGCAAGGTCGATAATTTGTTTTACCACAGGCTGCTTGGCTGCGTAGTCGCTGACAATACGCTGTTCATCATTACGTAAATCAGCTACTTTCTTCTCCAGCTCAGCAGTGTCGGCACTCTGATTGTCTTTACGAGCATCAGCTATCTCTTTGTTGACAGCCTCTATCTGATCGTGTAACGGGGCTACCTGTGCATCAAGAGCGGCTGAAGCCTCGTCAATGATTTTGCGTACAGCAGGCTGTTCGGTATTGACAACGAGTTCATAGCTGTCAGGCAGCTGGCTATAGAATCCGCCGCCGGGCTGCATAGCTGCCATCTCCTTCATGCGTCGCATAAACTCGTTCTGAGTTACAGTGGCAGGTGCGGCAGCTGTACCGAGAGCCTGAAATGCTACAAGGAAGTTGGCATTGTCGGAAGCAGGCAACTGGGATGTAAACACAGTAGTCATAATTTCACTCTGTAAATCTGACAGACCTGTACCCTTCTGGTCTTCCTTAGCAATAAGACGTTCGGGTATATCGGCATCGACACGTACGAAACGGGTCTTTTCAAGTTTGCTTTCAAGCAGACCTACAAGGTGAGAATCAAGCTGCCCGGTCATAACGAGAACATTATAACCTTTGTCTTCAGCAGCCTTGATGTAAGAGTGCTGAGCAGCCGGGTCAGTAGTGTAGATGTAAACTACGTTACCTTCCTTGTCTGTCTGGGTAGGTTCTACAAGCTGACGATATTGTTCAAGAGTGTAGTAATTGTTCTGTGTGTCCTTGAAAAGGAAGAACTTACGTGCAGCCTCGAAGAACTTTTCATCGGTCAGCATACCGTAGGCTATAAAGACTTCAATATCGTCCCACTTCTCTTCGAAAGCCTTACGGTCATCGGCCAGCATTTTTGCAAGTTTCTCAGCTACTTTCTTGGTTATATAGCTTGAGATTTTCTTAACCTGTGTATCTGCCTGTAGATAGCTTCGGCTTACGTTCAGAGGTATATCAGGAGAATCTATGACACCCTGCATAAGAGTCATGAATTCGGGCACTACGCCTTCAACCTGATCGGTGACATATACCTGATTACAATAAAGCTGTATGCGGTTACGCTGCAAGTCGATATTGCTCTTTACCTTCGGGAAATAAAGTATACCGGTCAGTGTGAAAGGATAATCTACGTTAAGGTGTATCCAGAACATCGGGTCTTCCATGCCGGGCATCAGTTCGTGATAGAAACGCAGATAATCGTCATCGGTAAGCTCTGACGGCTTCTTAGTCCAGAGGGGTTCTGTAGCATTGACTACTTTGTCACGGTCTGTATCTACGTACTTTCCGTCTTTCCATTCCTGTTCCTTACCGGAGATAACAGGGACGGGTAGGAAGCGACAGTATTTTTTCAGCAAGGTGTCAATGCGGGCCTGTTCGAGATACTCTTTATTTTCGTCGTCAATGTAAAGTATTATGTCAGTACCGCGACGATCTTTTTCAATTTCGTGCATCTCATATTCAGGACTTCCGTCACAACTCCATTCGACGGCTTTAGCACCTTCCTTATAAGAGAGCGAACGTATCACTACTTTCTTTGACACCATGAAAGCAGAGTAGAAACCAAGACCGAAATGACCGATAATAGAATTGGCCGTATCTTTATACTTGGCAAGGAATTCCTCTGCACCTGAGAAGGCTATCTGATTGATGTATTTTTCTATATCTTCAGCATCCATACCGATACCATGATCGCTCACGGTAAGTGTGCCGGCCTCTTTGTCAATGGAGACACGTACGTCCATGACACCGAGTTCTCCCTTATAGTCTCCGAAAGATGAAAGTGTTTTCAGTTTCTGCGTGGCATCAATAGCGTTGCTGACCAGCTCACGCAGGAATATCTCATTATCTGAATAAAGAAATTTCTTAATGACGGGGAAAATGTTTTCGGTTGTAACCCCGATTTTGCCTGTAGCCATATATTTTGTGTTTTTTAGTAGTCTTTTGATTAAATCCGGACAGCGGTTTCAGGCTGTCCGCTCAGTAATACTTCACAAACCGTGCCAAACCAGTCTGCGGTGCTTTCATATATACAACAAACGGGCGCGGCCTACGGTTTGTAGACTGCGCCTGTTGAATCATTGTGACATTGTTTCGGTAGGTGATATACGTGCCACGAAAGAGGAGGGTACAAGCAATACGAGAGCCGCAATTATGAAGGCCGCTATATTGAGTATGACAATTTCGGGCCAGTGTATGCTTACAGGCACATAGTCTATATAATATGACTCAGGGTCAAGGGGAATTATGTGTGCCGAGTGCTGTATCCAGAGTAGTATGCCCATAAGTAGTGTACCGATTGCCATACCTGTCAGAGAGACTCGTAGAGTAAGGTATACAAACACTGCCCGTAGTTTGCTATCCGGACAACCCAGCGCTTTCATGAGACCTATGAAACGTTTTTTGTCAAGTATTATAATCAGCATACCTGACACCAGAGTGACACATGCCACGACTGTCATAAGTACTATGATGACAATGACATTTGTGTCAAGAAGTGACAGCCAGCGGAAATACCCGGCTCCTTGGTTCAGAGCATTATCGACGTGATAATGACGGTAAAGACGTCCGTCGGCAAGCGCATGAAGGAGTGAATCGCGTAATGAAACAGTGGCATTTTCCACATTTCTGAAGTCATTAAGTGTGACCTGAAGTGAGGTGCCTTGTGTCGATTCCAGTGCGCCTATCTGCTGAAGCAAAGGTAGAGCTCCGTAGATGAGAACATTGTCATAGGAATCGAAGTGAGTATTGAATATAGCGGCAACCTCGAGACGCCGGACACGTACTTCATCGGTTATGAAGTAGGTATCTATGCGGTCGCCTACGGCAAGACCGAGTTGTCGTGCTGCGATACGCGATATTACTGTTTTGTCAGCGTTTGCCGGGTCACTAAAATCAGGTAGAGAACCTTCATCAATGTGGGTGCTTATAAAAGCCGACATAGCGGAGTCGGCAAGCGATTTCAAATAGACACCTTTGAAGTCGTCAGAGGTCTTGAGTACAGCCGGTGCCATAGCCTGAAGTGAATAGCCGGCTATATCGGGTTGGTTATCAAGTATGAAACGTAGTGTAGGAGTCAGAGTTATTATGTTATCATCTCGGTCTGAGAGGCGTTCGGCATAGACCGATATATGAGAGTTGAAACCGGTGACGCGATCAGTAATTTCCTTCTTGAAACCCTGCACCACAGCTATCGAAGCCATCATGACAGCTACTGACAGAGCTACTGCCACTGTAGCCACACGCACTGCCGGTGAACTGCGCCGGCCTCCTGCCGCCAGACTCAGACGGCGTGCTATGAAAAGAGCTAAATTCATCAGATAGTATGGTAAGTGAGAATATTGCTCGGAGAGACTATGCAAAAGTACAAAAATAAATCCGAATGATGAGACTGCGTTGGGCTGAATGATGCATCAGAAGCTGTCATACCTTTTTGGCACGGATTATGCCTGAAAAACGCGCTGGATTGTTAAGAGGTGTTTAAGATGTTAAAATACAATATCAGTAACCAACCATTAAGTATCTCAGATGTTTTACTTATACAAAAAGCAATACGGATAATACATATAGAAAGCAATATGGATAAGTATCCGGTGGTCTGCGAGGATAGCCGTATATAAGATTAAGTTCAGTTAGATATAGTTTATAGTGGAATCGTGAGAGAGGCGTCGTGGAAGCGCCTCTCTTTT